>CAZSOG010000199.1:0-7515 GCA_964607555.1 uncultured Pirellulaceae bacterium
GTTTGGAAAACCGACCTACCTGTGCCGCCCACCTGGATATCGGGTCGCGCCGCCAGTCGTCTTTTGGGCGGCACAGGTAGAGCGGCTCTCCGAAACGCGACCGCCTGGGGACCCGTCAGTTGGTTGGAGGCAGCGCCTGCTTAGATTCTCAGGCTGCCAGATTCGCGCACCGTGCGCGCATGTTTCCGAGCGGCGGGCGGGAGCGCGACCGAAAAGGGGGGCGTACTCCCACGCGGGTTGCGGGCCACTCGCATGAGGGCGTGCAGAATTTTCGTTGCTAATCCCGCGGGCGGACTTCCTGCTTGGCATCGCCGCTGACGACCGTGGACCGTTCCCAGATTTCGATGACGCCGAACAGCACGGCGGCAACGACGCCGATTCCGGCCATTAGAATGTAGGGTGAGGCGCCCGTGACATCGACCAAGGTGACCTTGCCGAAGTCGCCCATGACAAGCAACGTATGACTGAAGATCGGATAAACTTCCGCGTAAACCGCGGCGCCCAACAGCATGCCAAGCACGCCATAGATGGCATGGCGGCTGCCGTCGGCCATCGCCGCGACGCCCGTGCCGGGGCAGTATCCGAGGATGGCCATCCCAATCCCGAATAACACGCCACCGGTGATCACGCCACCGAGTATCATGGGCTTGACATGCATCGACGCGACGCCCAGATGAACGAGTGCGTAGAATCCAAACCCACCGACAACCACTGCGGTCAACATCACCTTGAGCATGGTGAAGTCTTGCAGCAGGAACTGGCCGATGATTACGCGATACCGGGTCACCTGGCCTTTCTGCAAGAGAAAGCCAAAAACGACACCAGTCACGAGGCCCAAGACGAGTTTCCAAATCGGGTCCACAATACGGGTTCCTTTTCAACTTGACGGCTGACGTCCATAGACCGCCAGTGCCGCGGCCACTCCGGATAGAAATACGGCGGCAAAAAACGCCCAGCCGGAAATACTCAACTGTAATGCACCGCTGATCCCGTGTCCGCTCGTGCAGCCGCCGGCTAGACGCGCACCGAATAGGACCAAAAACCCCCCGATCAGCGCGCCGACATAACGCTTCCAGATGCGTGGCCCAAATCGGTGCTTCCAGTATTGTGGCACACGTTCGACTTCTCGATCACCGGACAGGTAGCGGCTGATTCCGGTACCGATCAGCAGCCCAAGGACCAGCATCATCTGCCAGTCAACCTTGACTTTTTCCTCGGTATAATACGTGTTGTTTTTCACGTGATCGGGGGCGACTCCCGACTCAATCAATCCAGCTACACGCACAAATGTCGTGCTTGTGCCCAGCATCTTGTCCGCCGAAGCGGCCGTGAACCAGGCAAGCAGGCCGATCAACGCACCCACCAAATAGGGTGACCAGCGACGCATGCTCAACCAACCCATGAAATTCGGTCGTTGCATTGACCCTCTCCGTTTCTTCGGTCGAAGCGTGTCTTGGCCGCTCGATCGCCCGCAGGCAATCGAGAACGCCGTGGAATGCACGCCGTATTGAACCAGCCAGGGCTTGTAAACAGCCAGCCAATCAGGATATCCTGTTGCCGCCGTGTCGTCAAACGGTTCAAGAATTCCGACCTCTCAACCAAGGAACCTGTTCATGTCCACAACCGAAGCCGAATTGCGCGCGCAGCTGTACGCAGCCTTCAAGCACCGGGCGATTTTGTACTACTTGATTTTTGATGAATTACGAACGGAAATTGGTCAAGATCGCGCGATCGACGTGATGCAGCGGGCCATTCGGCGGCGCGGGCAACAGGTTGGCGCGCGTTTCGCGGCGTTCGCGCCCGCGGATCTCTCTGGGCTGTGCGATGCGTTTGTCGCGGGGATTCCGGACAAGGGATGCATGTTTTCGGCGGATGTTCAGCGTTGTGACGACCGGCAACTCGATATTGTCCTGCAAACCTGTCCGTTACGTGACGCGTGGCAGGAGGCAGGTTTGGATGACGTCGAGGTGGCTATGATGTGCCGGATCGCCGCCTCGATCGACGAAGGGACGTTCGAAGGAGCAGGGTTCGAGTTTTCGGCGGAAACCTGGGCAGCTGGTGCGGACGGCTGTTGTCATCTGCACATTCGTCCAGGACCGGCGGGTAAAGACGCACCATGAATGACATCCGCCGCGGCCATCGGTGACCGCAAATTTTTTTTTCGACGGCAACCGCAACTTCACGCGATTCAATGGGTTAAATACCCCATGGCTAACTGGTTCGGCCTCTCCCGCCCGAAGAAACGTTTTTAGTTGTTCACCAGTCATATGAGGGGAAAAGGTATGAAACGAGGTATTCTGTTGGCAGCGGCCGTCGTGGCCCTGGGGATGTTCACGGTCGTGGCGTCGGCCCAGCCACAAGGTCGGGGCGGAAACCGCGGTGGTCGGCCCGGTGGCATGCAGCGCGGCGGCGGAATGATGCGTGGTATGGGGGTCGCCCAGTTGCTGCGGAACAAGGACGTGCGGAAGGAAATCAAGCTGACCGACGACCAGAAATCGCAGCTTCAAGCGGCCATGGAGGCCGGCCGGCCGCAGTTTGATCGCCAGGCGATGCAGGATCTGTCCCAGGAAGAACGCCGCGCCAAGATGCAGGAACTCATGAAAAAAATGCGTGCGCAGCAGGGTAAGATCCAGGAGAAACTGGGCCAGATTCTAAAACCAGAACAGTCGAAACGTCTCGAGCAGATCCGGATCCAGGTCATGGGCCCGATGGCGCTCGCGTCACCCGACGTGGCGTCAAAACTTGGTTTGACCGACGACCAAAAGACCAAGATGCGTGAGGCGATGCGCGGCGTTTTCGCGAAGATGCGCGAAGGCCGAGGCGGCAACGCCGGTCCGCCGAGCGCCGAAGCGCGAAAGAAGATGGAAGAATCGATCAAGACCGCCATCATGGGCGTGCTGACCGACGACCAGAAGAAAACATACGAAGAGCTGATCGGAAAGCCTTTTGACACGTCCAAGCTGCGTGCACGCGGCATGATGATGGGCGGACGCGGCCAAGGGCGTCCGGGCGCGGGACGTGGTCAGGGACGTGGTCAAGGTCGACCGGGCCAGGGGCGTCCGGGACGCGGTCGCCCCGGGCAAGGCGGCGGTGGAAACGGTTAGTTCTGCACAACACACCGTTCCGGACGTGCCCGTCCGGGCGGTTCTGGGGACCTGCCAGGTTCCCAATATATCGTTCATTGGCCGGCTCTTCCCGAGCCGACCGAACCAACACCCTCTCGGCACGGGCACGATGGGTTTCCCGAACCTGTCGTGCCCGTCAGCTTTTCTTGGTGAGTTTTCGAGCCCTGGAACGATTTGGTTGCCCTCCGGATCTCCGTGAGAACTCCCTGACAGATCGAACAGCCGGACAGATGCGCGGTTGCGGATCCCCGCAAGAAGGCTTGATGATGGTTGTTTCTCTGTGTTGCTCCATGGCTGGAATCGGTTAGACTAGGGTTCGGTTGCCTATGGGGCTGGGTGCCCATGCCGAGCCACTCGATGGACGGTGCAGGTTGCGGATCGCGGTGGTTTCTTGTTCGGATCTTTCCGTTTCCTTTGCGTCTGGGTGAGAGTTCCCCGCTTGACCGAATGTCGACTTCATTGCAAAACGCCGTGAACGGTTACCGGCGAATTTCGTTTCTTGTTTCTTATTATTGATTTGTTGTTTTCTCATGACTACTCTCCATCGTCGACGTTTCATACAGCACTCACTCGCTACGGCCTCGGCTGGTTGGACGCTTGCTCCGCTTGTGAGTCGTGCGGACCATGATGCAAAAACTCCGCCCGCGTTGCAACTCGCGCCTTTTCGTTTTGACGTCACGCCGCCGCCGGGGCATGCCTGTTGCGGTGGTTGGATCAAGCCGGTCGAGGCGGTGGACGATCCGTTGGAGGCCAATGGGTTCGTGTTGCTCGGATTGGACAAGCCGATCGTCATCTGTGTCGTGGACTGGACGGGCATTCTGAACGAGGCGAATGTGGCATGGCGCACGGCCCTGGCCGAGGCGGCCGGTACGTCACCGGAACGCGTGGCGGTTCACTGTGTGCACCAACACAACGCGCCGATGGCATGCCTGGAAACCGAGCGGCTCGTGGCCGCGCAAGGTGACCTTCCGGATGTGCTGGATGTTGAGTTTTTCAACCGGTGTCTCGAACACGGTCGGCAGGTTATCAGGAAGGCAATCACGCGTCCTCGACACGTGACGCACATTGCCCATGGGCAGGCTGAAGTTCACCAGGTAGCCTCTAACCGCCGCGTGGCGCGGGACGCCTCGGGCAACGTCACGAAGATGCGCGGAAGCAGTTGTCGGGATCCGGAGTTACGTGCATTGCCGGAAGGCCTGATCGATCCGTGGCTCAAGACCATCGCGTTCTACGACCAGGATCGCAAGGTCGCGGCGTGTCATTATTATGCCACGCACCCGATGAGCTATTATGGGGACGGGCGTGTGTCGAGCGATTTTGCCGGTTTGGCGCGGAAGCGGCGGCAGCAGGAAGAGCCGGACTGCATGCACCTGTATTTCACGGGGTGTGCCGGCAATATTGCCGCCGGCAAGTACAACGATGGTTCGCACGCGATGCGGCCTGTTCTGACCGATCGCGTGTACGATGGGATCGTCCGATCCGAACAAGCGCTCACACCGGTACCGATCCAGCATGTCGAGTGGCACGCCGTCGAGGCGATTCCGCCGGCCAATCCTCGGTTTGATGCCGAAGCACTCGAAAAGCTGATCGGTGACCCGAAGCAGCCGGTTTCCAATCGCAATCGGCCGGCCTACACGTTGGCGTTGCTGCAGCGTGTCGCAAAGAAGATCCCGTTGGTAATCAGCACTTTGAAGATTAATGACGCGTGTCTCTTGCATCTGCCGGGTGAGTGCTTCATCCAATACCAACTGCGTGCGCAGACGCTGGCCCCCGATCGGTTCGTGGCAACCGCGGCGTACGGTGACACGGGGCCGTGGTATATTCCGATTCAAGAGGAATACGAGCACGGCGGCTACGAAGTCAGCGTTGCCTTCTGTGGGCCGAAAATCGATGACCTAATGACGCAGGCCATGCAGCGGCTGCTGTAATCTGCCACCCATGGACTTGGAGTGTGTGTCATGAAATCGTATTGTGCGCGCCGCTGGCGATGGGCACGCGGGCCGTACGGCGCGGCCCTGGCGGCTTTCATGGTCCTGGCGTTTTCCGGTAGTCGAGCTCGACCAGGTTCGCCGATGGCCGTGCCGGGCGAAATCGCGACCCGTCTGCCGGCCGGCATCCTGCCCGAAATTGGCTGCTGGTTCTGGCGCGACCAGGAGCTGGCCCCCGAAGGATATCGCCCGTTTTTGGACCTGGTCCACGACCATGCGGCATACACGCTGTTGACGACCAGTTTGCGTTTGACGCACGGAGAGATTACGGATGCGAACATCCATGCTCAGATCAAGAAGGCGACAGCCTATGCGCGCCGGCGTGGCATGGGGATCGTCATGGACTTGGACGTGCGCTTGGCACGCGCTGCGTTTCGTCAGGCGTACCCGGACGAGTTGCAGGAGATGCTGCGTCTGCGAACGGTCGCGTTGCGCGGCACCGGTGAAGTTCAGCTGAAGATCACGTCGAGTGACCTAAGCGACCACTACACCGGTCACACGACGCATTACATCCCACTGGCCGGTCGACTTGTACGTGTCTACTGCTACCGTCACGGGACGCACGGGATTATTCCCGCGACCCTCCGACGGTTTTCGCCGACCGAGTATCGAATCGTTCGCGCATCGGCCCACGAAGTTTCGGTCGCGATCCCATGCAACACGCAACTGGACGGTTATGAGGCGTGCGTAATGGCCGCCTTCACGCACCTCACACCGGATGTGTTCGCGCCGCACTTATTGTCGTTCCAACGATCCATCATCCAACGCTATGCCGACGCCGGCCTGGCCGGTGTCTGCAAGGATGAATGGGGGTTTCCGCCTTGCTTTGACGGTTGTCCGGACAAGAATGACTTCTGGTATTCGAAATACCGCGCTGCCGATTACGCGCAGCAGACCGGCGGGCGCGATCTGGTGCATGATTTGTTGCTGATGTCGGTAGGCATGCAAGGCCATGCCGCGGAACGCGTGGCGGCGATCAACCGTTTTCTGGAGATGGCTCGGCACCGCAACGGCGACATTGAGCATGATTTCTACTTGGCAACGAAGTCGGTTTTCGGTCCGCATGCGGTCGTGGCGACGCACCCAACATGGTATCCCTATCCGGGAACGCGTGAATTCAAAAAAAACGGTCTGGACTGGTGGATAGCGACGCGTGATTGGGCGCAGACGGATGAAGTGACGCCCTTTTGCGCGCGCACTTCGCTGGCGAAGAAATGGAACAGTCCGATCTGGTACAACATGTACTACGCGACGTCCGTGGCGAGCTATCAGCACAGCATCTGGACCCACGCGTTGGCCGGTGGACGGATCAATTTCCATCCAGTCTATCCGCGGCCGGCCGCCGCCGAGGGCCGTGGCTACCAACTGTTGCTGCGCGGCGCCCTGATGCGCGGTAACAGTCGCATTCGATTATTGAATTTCATTGCCCATAGCCCGTTGGATTGTCCGGTCGCGGTCGTTTTCGGCCACGCGTGCGCGATGAATTGGGCCGGGCCGGCCTACGATGATGTGGGGATGCAATTGACCGATGCCCTGTGGCGCGCTGGATACCCGGCCGACTTGATTCCCAGCAGCGAAATCGAGAACCACACATTGCGTGTCAGCAAGGACGGTGCTATCCAGTTTGGACCGCAGCGTTACTCGGCGGTCGTGCTGTATCACCCGGAGTTTGAAAAAGAAACGACCGCCACGTTCTTTCAACGGGCCGCGAACGGGCCGACCGCGCTGTATCGAGTCGGTGATTGGACCGCCGATTTCAACGGCCAGCCGTGTTCGGGTAACGCCCGGTTGCCCCAGGGAATGACCGGTTCCAAAGATGCGATGAGCTGTGTGGCGTCGGTTATCGTCCATCTCCAGAACGCCGGCGTTCAACAGCAGACTCCAGCGACCGGGTCGTTGACGCGGTTCGGACGCACCAGCTGTTCACCGGGAACCACGGGTCACTGCCGATTGATCGACGGAACCAGGATCCAGGTCGCTGGGTCGGAGAATGTTGCGGGGGATCCGATCCGAACGACGATCCGGATCGGACAATACAAAGTCACGGTCGATGCGATCGGCGTGGTCGGCCTGCGGCTGGGTGCTGACGGCGCCATTACAGCACTGGCCGCCGGCGGCTTGCGGCATCTGCACACGCACGGGCTTGATATTCGCCTGTCCCAACGTGTCGATCTCGCGTTCTGGAAAGACGCAACTGGGAAAACGCATGGCGTCTTGCAGGATCATGCCGGACCCGTGCCGGCGGCCTTGACGCACCTGCTGCCCGAATGGGAGCGGATTTCCACTCCCGTTCCCCTGCCACAATAGATTCTTAGGCTGCAGGATGCGCGCACGGTGCGCGCATGTCTCGAAGCGAACAACGGGAGCGCTGCGCATGCGAGGGCGTACTCCCTTGTGGGTTG
>CAZSOG010000200.1:0-7500 GCA_964607555.1 uncultured Pirellulaceae bacterium
GCGGGTCTCCTGACCCCGCACGGGAGCGACCGAAGGTCTCCACCACGCCGGCATGTGCTAGTTGGTTGGAGGGGAAACCTCGCTAGATTCTTAGGCTGCAGGTTGCGCGCACCGTGCGCGCATGTTTCCAAGCGAACCATGGGAGCGCTGCGGAACAAGGGCGTACTCCCTTGTGGGTTGCGGGCCATCCGCATCAGGCCGGAAGCCCCCTTCACCAACTGCACAAGGCGGTTGGGGCCGAGAGAACGCAAGAAATCTCGGCAAGAGGAGACGGAAGGGGAAGAAGATCGTGGTCCTTTATTCTCTCCGACTCATGTTCTCGCCCTTGCTTCGCCACGACGTCTGGGTCGCGCGATGCGGCGCCGTTCGGTTACTCGTGCCCGGCCACGGAGTACGCAATGCGAAACACGCGGTTCGGCTCTGTGTGGCGCGTTGCTTGACAGGACGCGTGTCGACAGGGTAACGTGCTGGGGGCTCCTGGACGCGGAGCTTCCGCGTTTTGGCTGACGGTTTTTTCACCTCCGAGCATGAAGATCAGCATGGCGACGGCACACGGCACATTGGCATCGATCGACTACGTGATCATCTTGTTTTACATGGTTGGCGTGCTGGCGATCGGGACATTTTTCGGGAAATACGTCCATTCGGCTGGCGATTTTTTCCTGGGTGGCAAGGCCCTGCCGTTCTGGGCGATTGGCATGTCGATTGTCGTCAGCGACATCGGGGCGATCGACATGATCTCCGGTGCCGGCGGTGCTTATAAATATGGGATCGCGCAGGCCAATTTCGACTGGATCGGCTCGATGCCGGCCATGATCGTGGCTGCGTTCGTGTTTATTCCCTACTATTGGCGGGCCGGCGTCTACACGATTCCCGAGTTCCTTGGCCGACGTTACAACAGCGCCGTCCAGGTGATCCAGGCGGTCATTTGGCTGTTCTTCCTCGTGGCGATGTTGGCCATCATGTTGTGGACATCCGCCGTGTTCCTGAACACGATTCTTGGCTGGAGTAACCTCACGGCAATCTGGGTCACGGTGGCCATTGTCGGCGTCTATACCGTTTCCGGGGGATTAACGGCCGTGGTCATGACGGACGTGATGCAGATGATCGTCATGTTTGTCGGTGCCGGTGCCTTATTGGTCCTGAGTTTGTGGGAGGTCGGTGGCTGGAATAACCTGGTAGCAAAAGTGATGGCGTTGGGGGACGGCTATCAAGGACATTTCACGCTGTTACTTCCACACAGCGCTAACACGCCGTATCCCTGGTCGGGCATCGTCTTTGGTCTTGGGATCGTGTTGTCAACGGCGTACTTCGTGGGCAACCAGGCGGTGGTGCAGCGCGCGTTGGGCGCGCGGTCCGAATGGGACGCCAAGGCGGGCATGATCCTGGCGGGGTTCCTGAAGCTGTTCATTCCCGTGCTCGTCATTCTGCCCGGTCTGGCGGCGTTGGCATTTTACCCGCATCTGGCGAAAGCGGACGAAGCGGTTCCGAAGCTGATCGGTGATCTGCTGCCACCCGGGTTGACCGGCTTGATGTTTGCCGCGTTTTTCGCGGCGCTGATGTCGAGCGTGGATTCGTATCTGAATTCCACGACGACGGTTTTCATGTCGGATATTTATGGCAAGGCGTACCGTGCGATCACCGGTCGCGACGTGTCGGCGCGTGCCGGGCTGGTCCTGGGCCGCGTGGTCACCGCCATCGTAATTATCGGCGCCGGGTTATTCGCGCCGGTCATCGAAAATTTCAAGACGATCTACGTTGCCATCCAAACGCTGTTTTCATTCTTTCAGGGTCCGACGCTCGCGATCCTGCTGCTGGGCATCATGTGGCCGCGCACGACACGCTGGGGCGGGCTGGCCGGGTTGGTGTTCGGCGTCGCCCTGACGACGACACTGACGGCTGTTGGCGATCAGCTCTTTCCGTCGGAGAACCCGTTCTTGTTCGTTTCCTTCTGGTCGTTCCTGTTTTCGTTGGGCGTGACGGTTGTTGTCAGTCTGCTGACACCGCCCGAACCGCCGGAGAAGTTGCGCGGACTGGTGTTTCAGCAGGTGCTTCATGATGACAAAGCTCAGTCACTTCTGAAAGAGAGGGTGCCCCAATGAAGGCCGCCGTTCTGGACCATGCCTTGGCAGCGGCCAGGCAGGGTCTATTGCACTACCTGGTCCCGCCCCTGAAGTCGGTGCTCGGACCGCTGGATCGACTGCTGGATAGCGCTCCATCGTGGGTCGGACAGGCGTGCGCGGTCAGTCTGTTCGTGATCGTGGGGCTGAGCTTGTTCGCATTGAAACGCGAGTACGTGTATCAGGGCGCGCCGGACCAGGCGCGTTGGCGCGACTTGCGGATCTGGGCCTGGCTGGCGATGATCCCCTTTGTGGCCGTCTATGTTTTCTTCAGATGAAACACCTCGAATCGGGGGAGTCCGGTGACATGGGTCCGCCATCTCAGCAAGATCACAGCCAACGCGATTCCGTGACGCTCCGCGTGATCGGTTCGTTCTTCGCGTTTTTCGCCATCTTGGTGCTGCTCGGTACGTTCTGGGAGCATCGCACGCACGCCATTGTCGTTAATATTGCGGCCGGGCTGGTCCTGCTGCTGATCGGCGTCGGGATGGCCACGTATGGGTATTACTTGGCACGGCGGAACAAGTAGGCGGCGCGCCGCGTGCGGCGCGCGAATCGGTTCGCGTCGCGCGCCGGTTTACAATCCGTCGATCAACCGTGCGTTGCCGGTTGCGTCGTCGACGACAATGATCGCGCCACACGCGTCATCTTCGATGGATTCGTCGGCTTCCTTGGACTTAAGATGAATCACCCATTCTCTCGAATTGCCGGATTGAGCGCGCACGACACGATCAATCTCAAATTCTGCCAGCCCGATTCGCTTGCCAAATGTCTCGGCAATTTCACAGGCATTGGTTATTTGCACGGTCGTTGACATGAATTCCACCGTTTCGCCAAGAACAATTTAGGCGCCGTAAAGCAGACGCAGGTATTCGATGTACTCGGTGGCGTGCGTCTGCTCCGCTTCCGTGAAGGTTCGCCAGTGATGGCTTGTCCGCAATGCCGCGTAAACCACCTCCTCGCGTGCCAACTTCCCGCACGCCCCGTATTCTAATGGATCAGAAAGCCAATGCTGATAGTGCTTGAGTTCGTGAATAAGTTGATAACGGGTGGCAATCGGGCGAACCAGTATCGCGGCGCTGCCGTCCTTGAATCTCACGAACTGGGCGGCATCACTTGTTCTTTCCAACCGATCCAGTGCCCACTGATTTTGAATGATGGAGACGTTGTTTCGGTTCAAGAATCGCGATAACCGTGCGAGGACCGCATTGGCAATCACCTCACCACCCTTCCAGGCATCCAGCGGCATTTCGTCGCCATCCTTCACGTTGGGAGCAAGCTTGGGTATTGGCATCGCAACCCTGGTGCGAGAGGCTCGCAATCCACAAGCGAGTACATTCTCCTTCGGTCGCACGCCGTTGTCCGCCTGGAAATATGGGTCCACGGCGCACGCATGTGGCAGCCAAGTGCCGCGCCAAGACCAACCCCAAAGCCAAAGATTGACACGGCACCGGTATCCAACGGTTATTCTTGCAATGTTATTGAAATAAAGCAAGCATATTTTGTTCACTGTGCCGAGGCGTGAAAGGGGGCTTCCGCACGGCCCTTTTTTCGAGTGTGGCCGGGGATTCGCTCTCCCAGTTGTCGTCAACGACGAGTTGGATCGCGGCACATCCTTGTTTTTCTCGAGGATGATTTGAATCGACAACACTATTTCAATGACTGTGCAAGGTGTCAGCGACGCAAATCGTTTGTTCCGCGGACGGGAAATAGTCCCCATGTGCAAAATCGTTTTGCATCCTCAATCCGAGGTTACTGAAGCGTCCCTTGGACGATATACTGTTTGCCATCCGTCATGAACTTCCATAATGCGACCACAATGGCACGGGATGATTGCATCTTCATCCGTGCCCAGATCGATGTTGATGCGGCGCGCTGCCGGCTGACACGACGTTCCGGGTGGCGGGCGCGCGCGGCGGGGCGATTTGTCCTGCGCGTTCTCGGGCGAAGGCGGCGCGATGATGGGCCGCGGCATGTCGAGCTGGTCTGGCTTCCCTATTATCATGTGGTGTTTCAGTCCCGCACGTCCGACGACGAGTCGCTTACGATCGACATGCTGATCGACGGCAGCGATCGGCGCGCGACGTTTTGGGACCTGGCGTCCGTCCGGTGGGAGCCGGGCGTTGACCGCGAGTGTTTTCAACCGGCATTCGATGAGGAAGATGCGCACGCGATCGCGCGCCGCGCTTTGTTCGAAGCCGGCTTGCGCGGCAAGAGCTGGCGGCATGGTCTCAGGACCTGGGAAATCCGACGAATCCGCATCGTGCATTATCCGTATTGGGTGGCGTATTTTGAACGACACAACAAGCGGCTCGATGTCGACCTGGTGGACGCCGTCACCGCCGAGCTGGCCGGACCGGCCGCCAAGATCGCGCTGCTGGCCGCGCTGGCCCAGGCGAAGCACGCCACCGGCCAACGCGAGGCCGATGGGCGTGAATGACATCACATGGCAAGTGGAGAACCGTCGGGGCGCACGGCTGGGGAACGAACAACCGCGTTTACCAGAGAGGTCACGACCACCTTGGGCTGATCCGTTGTTTGTGGTAATATGGCCACGGTAACGTGGTTTATGGTGAATGTAATAGGTGACATGTTCGCAACTGTTCAAGGGCCTCTAAGATGCGTGATTCGGTTGATTCGTGGAAGATGGACAAGGCAAGTTTCTCGGTCATCGCGATTTCGGATGTGTCCGAGGACAAGCAGTATTGGGTGTCGCGCCAGCCTGCCGAGCGACTGGCCGCAATGGAATTCATGCGAGCACTGAACTATGGCTACGATGCGGCTACCACACGACTTCAAAGAATTCTTACAGTTGCTCCGCTCGGAGAAGATTGAGTATCTGGTCATCGGCGGTTACGCCGTCGCATTCCACGGATACCCGCGGTCGACTGGGGATATGGATATCTGGGTTGCCATGCACGAGCGTAATGCGAACGGCCTGGTCGCCGCGTTAGAACAGTTTGGTTTCTCCAAAGACAGTCTTTCTCCTCAGCTTTTTCTTCGCCCCAATCAGATTATTCGGATGGGAGTTCCACCCCTGCGAATTGAATTACTCACGGGAATATCCGGCGTCGATTTCGCAACCTGCTACAGTCGCCGAATATCCAGCGTTGTGGATGGAATCGACGTCGACTTTATTAGCCTTCGTGATTTGCGCGTTAACAAACAGGCCGCCGGCCGTTTCAAAGATCTCAACGATCTCGAACACTTGCCGTAGGACGATTTCAGGCTAGACCGTTGAAGTCCGGAGAATCATGCGACGTATCCGAGGTCCGGAAAGGCCCTGCACAACGGTCACCGCCTCACGCCGAATTGTCCACGAGCAGGCGAATTGTCGCCTGTCAACGACCGGATGGAAACCACGACATGAACCAATTTCAGTACCATAACGGCCGGTTTTGGCAAGACGGCAAACCGTTCTTTCTGCTGGCATCGGACTATCAATACTATCGCGATCGCACCGCGAACTGGGCCGATCGGCTGCGAAAACTGAAGGATGCGCACGTCAACTGCATCACGTTCTATATCCCATGGCGCCACCACCTGTGCTGGGACGGTGACCGACTTTGGTATGATTTTACCGGCACGACGCGTGACAACCGGGACGTGATTGGGTTCATGCGGACGGTCCAGGAGAGCGGCCTTTTGATGATCGCCAAGCCGGGGCCGTTCGTTCATTCCGAGCTCAATGTGGGGGGGCTGCCCGATCTCGTGAGTCCTTCGTTTAACGAGACGGTTCCGCCGGCGCGTCGCCATCACGGGGGCCCGGTCGTGTGGTGTTACGATGCGACCCAGTTGCCGGCTCCGTGGGATGAACAGTACGACGCGCGCGTGCACGACTGGCTGCGGTCGGTGCACGATATCTTGCAGCCATTTGTCCACCCGGACGGCCCGCTGATCGCGTTGCAATTGAACGATGAGACAATCTATTGCAGCTCCAATGACCCACCGTGGAGTATTGGTTACGAGCCATCCGGAGTGCGGCGTTTTCACGCACTTCTGGCCGAACAATATGGTGCCATCGATCGGTACAACCTCCGTCACGGCACGCAATACGAGTCGTTTGAACTGGTTCCCACGCCAAAATTGCCGCGTGCGCCCGGCACGCCGGCACGGACGCGCCGCGTCGCGAAAAAGGAAGATCTGCTCGGCTACGTTGACTGGGCCGAGTATCAATGGCGGTATCGGCGTGATTTGTATCAGCGCTACGAACAGTATCTTGAGCTGCCGCTGCCATACCTCACGAACTACGCCGGCATCACGCCGCCGATCGAAGAGAATATTCCCGAGCTCGATCAGGCAGCCGACGAGCCGGTCCCGTCCGAGTACGTCAAACTGTACCCGGAGTGGTGGTTCGCGATGAACCGCATCGATCGCGATGCGGATGTTTACCACTATGGCATGATCAGTTGGCTGGGCGTGGCGGCGTATGATCCCGATGTCTTCGACCGGTACATCAACACGGCACGCCGCGCGCGGGGGATCAACATGGAAGAGAACTGGGGATTCGGCATGCTGTACGATGCCAAGAGCCGATACCCCATCGTGCCGTTCTATCAGACGCTGGTCTCCGTGGCCGGCGGCGCCACGGGGTATGATATCTATTGCGGTGTCGGCACGGATTACTGGGACGACGCGTTGGATCGCGTGACGAAGAAACAATGTCCAACGTTTCCGTCCCACGCGCCGATCGGCGCGGACGGCCAGTTCGGGTCCCTGTACGAGCCGGCCCGGCAGCTGAACGCCTGGTTCGTCGCCAATGGGCAGGCCCTGCTTGAATGTGATATCCGTATCGACGCGACGTACCTGTTGTACGCGCCCTATGCCGCCGTCTCGTCCTGGGTTCCCGACCAACGCGATTGGGGGCTGACCGACCACGCCATTCCACGCTGTGGCCACGACGGTTTCGAGCCGTTTTCGCGAACCTTGCAACAGGCCGGATACGCCGTTGCCATGCGCGAATTGGAGGCGCTGGACGGTTCGCAATTGGATGCGTGCACCAGTGCCGCGATCCAGAGCGCGTTTTTCATGGACGCGGCATCGCAAGCGAAACTCGTGTCGTTCATTGGTGATGGCGGACGACTTGTTATTTCGGGCGAGCTGCCGGAAGTTGACTTGGAGTGGCGGCCCTGCACGATGTTGCGCGCGGCCGTCTTGGCCCAACCGGACAACGTCATCTACCGGCCGGATAACTTGTTCACCGATCCGGGGTTGCCCGACACGCTCAGTCGGTTGGGAGTAACGCCGCGGATTCGGCACACGGCAGGAATACGGGCTTATCTGCACGAGGGGCCCGTGGATCGGTTCATTTTTTTCTTCAGCCTTGACGACGGCGGCGACCATGGGATCCACTTGGCCGCTGGTGATGCCGTGATTCAAT
>CAZSOG010000201.1:0-7500 GCA_964607555.1 uncultured Pirellulaceae bacterium
TATCGAGCGGCCGGACTCGAAGGGGCCGAGCTGCCTGCGGCGAGTTACATCCATCAGCCGCCCTGCCAATCGGATCAGGCTTTCGAATGGCAGCTCCAGGCCATCGTTCCGAACGCCGGCAGCGATGTGAGGATCCACTCATTCCCCTCCACCGCGTGTGGTGCCAACACCAAGCTGGTCGAGATCGGCGGTCGCCGGCATCTCTACATCACCGGTATTAACGGCATTGACAGCCGGGGCGTGCTGCCGCGTGATTTTCGCCGCCAATCGGACAACATGTTCGCCAAATCGGCGCAGTTGTTGGAGCAACACGACACACCCTTCTCGAAGGTACTGAGAACGTGGTGCTATCTGGACGACATCGATCGCGACTATGACCAGTTCAACCTGTCGCGAAACGACTTTTTCGAAAAGCACGGGATCACTCGGCTGCCGGCCAGTACCGGGATCCGCGCCGGACTACATCCACCCGGCGCCGGCTGTGCCTTTGACCTGTACGCACTGCTCAATCCGGAAGGCATTCCGATCGAAGTGATGCACACGCCCACATTGAATGAGGCGGACGAATACGGATCGGCCTTCTCGCGTGGGATGAAGGTCGCCCTGCCGGAAAAAACGGTCCTCTATATTTCCGGAACGGCCAGTGTCGATGAACAGGGCGCGACCGTCCATTTAGACGACGTGCCCCGACAAATCGAGCGGATGTTGCTGAACGTGCAAGAGCTGTTGAAACCGCACGATAGCACGTTTGCCGATTCGGTGCAGACGATCACCTACTTGAAAAGTGCCGAGTATTTACCGATCTTCCAGGGGATCTGGAAGGAGTGGGGATTGGGGAATCTGCCCAACACGTTCGTCGAGGCCGGCGTCTGTCGGCCGGACCTGCTGTGCGAAATGGAAGCGATTGTGATTCTGCCCGCCGGAGAGTAGCGGATTAGGTGTTAGGTGATTAGGAAGACAGCCGTTGAGCGATTGCTAGTGGATTTTGAGGGATTTCAAGGGTCCGGCAAGAATATGAGAGGTTTTCTTCCATCGAGTAATTAGCTGCCAAACGATTGGTTGACGGGTTCTTGACGCGAAAACTCAAATCGGAAGCCAATAACGCCACAAGTAACACTAACCGGCAGACCGTTGCAAGCCACGGCATCCAAGCACTTTGCACCACACATCGGCAGGCCATCGCCACGCAAAGGGCACATACGGGAGATGTTAATCCGTGCAAGCGAGAGTTCTGGTGGGTCATCAATTCCGATTCGTAGCAATAGCAACTTTCACTTTTCTTCCTAACTCCTAACTCCTAACTCCTATCCTCTATCCTCCATCTCGACGTATAATGGAGCATGGTGATTTGTCTTGGCAATCTTAGGGCAGTATTCTTCGACTTTTGCACGCGGATGCGGGGGGGGACGCGCCATGAAAACAGGGCGTTTTATATGGCCTATGGCGATTCTGCTGATGGTTGGTCTAGACATCGTGCCGGCAAGTGCACAGATGTTTGGCCCATCGCAGCGCACGTTTGGGCGGCCGATTTCGCGGCAGCAGGGCTTCTCACGGATTGGTAACGGACAAGGCGCCGCGGCGGCGGCGGCGGGCAGTGCCGGAACGCTTGAGGGGAATGAGCGATTCTTGCGTCGCAATCGGCGTCCGACGGATTTCGTGGGGCCGGACCTTGCGGAGCTTAGCCGTTTCATCGGCAATATCCAGGCGAACATGCGGCGTCAGGTTCGACCGGCAGCGGAAGATCTTCGCGAGCCGACGGACCGGTCGACAACAATTAACCGGCCGCGGTCCCCGGCGCCGGCGGGCACGTTGTTCGATCCGCGGATCACATTGAGTTTCACGCCGCGGGTCAACCGTTCGGAGGTTGTGCAACGGGTGGTTGACGTGCTGGCCGAGTGCCCGCGGTTGTCCGACGCCAGCCAAATCGAGGTGTCGGTGGAAGGCCGGACAGCCATCCTGCAGGGTGTGGTCCCCGCCGAATCGGATCGTCAATTAGCGACGCTGCTCGTGGCGTTTGAGCCCGGTATCTCGAAAGTCCAGAACGAGTTGCGGGTGAATCCGCGACGCCGCGCGACCGCGAACCTGTTCGGGGGTCCGACGCCAGAGGACGCGACGGCGGCCCGGACGGTGCGCCCATCGCCCCGGCCGTCCCCGACGGATTGGAATGCGGCACCGACGACCGAGGGACGCCAGAAGTGGCTGACGTTGTCCCGGGCAACGAAGCCTGCCCTGACGAAGTCGTGGGAACCAAATACCCGGTCGCGTTCGTATTAGCCGGCGGTGTGCTTCTTTCGTATCGCTCGGACTGTCGCAGGCGCTGCAGGAAACTCGGCGGCAGGTCGATCGAGTCCGTCGTCATTGCGCGCGGCGTGTGCGGTAGATCGGCCGCGCCCCTGGTGCTCGATCCGGCCGGCGTCTCGTACGTTGCCTGCCGCACCGGTTGACCCGTGCTGTGCGAACCGCGCTGGACCCGCACGTGGTTCTTCGTGTCGACGCCCGGCAGGATCTTGTTCACCGGATCCGACACGACAACGCCCGTGTCGGGACTCTCCAGCCGAACGATCAGACTGATATTGCGCGTCGGACCGCCGACCTCGTCCCACGGCACCCACACGCTGTACGAAGGACCGAGCTTGGAGTGGCTCAAGTGCTGTGCCATGTTTTCCGCGGGAAATACAAATTTTCGTTGCGGTCGTTGGTTAGCCGGGTCCTGGTTGTCCGCATCAAACGCGAAGACCGTGATTGTCCCGTCCACCTTGATCGACTTGGCCAGGTCCTTGCCGTAGAAGAACACGCGACCGCCAAAACCGCGTACCGGTCGCTTGCCGCCCTGATGCAAGATCGTATCGGACCAAAAGACGACGATCTTCTCCGGGATGGCCGCCGCGTCATCATCCGATTGCCACGGAAAATGCATCGATGTCAGGTCCATTTGGGCACAGCCGCCGAGGCACAGCAGAACCAACGTTCCCAAGTGAAGCGACGCAAATCTGATTTGTCTGGTCGTGCTGGTCATATTCGACTCACTGGGCTCAATCAATGGGATGAAAGGAGCTGTTTTGGATCGAGGAATACACGGGACGAGAAAGGCAAGAACATGGCGGGCAAGAATATGAAGCCAAGATCGTCTTGCCCCCCTCCGATCTTCTTACCACGATTTCTTACGTTCTCTCGCCCCCAACCGCCTTGTGCGGCTGGTGAAGAAGTCTAGTGGGCTAAAAGGTGGTTCGCGCCAACCCTGTTGGCGTTCGCGTTTTAGCTGACGAGACTCGTTCACCCACGGTGCAAGCCCGTGAGGGTCCTTACGACCAACAACCCGCTCCATTTGAAGAAACTGCTCCCCAATTTCTTATCTTATTTCTTATTTCTAATTTCTTATTTCTTATTTCTAATTTCTAATTTCTTTTCTTATTTTCCCCTCTTCACATTCTTGGTTGTCGGATCACGTTGGTCTCGGGCATCACCGGCATGGTTCGCATGGCTTCGCGGCCGACGGGCGGCATGTTCTGCGTGGGCCGGGCGGGTGGCGCCCCGGGTCGCGGGCCGTAGATACTTGGCGGCGTGTTTGCTGGTGGTTGACCGGGTGGCAGTTGGCGTTGTGCTGGTTGCGGGTTCAGTACCGGCCGCTGCGTTTCTCCGCGTGGGTTAGAATCCGGATAGATCACGGGTGCATCCGCATCGGCGCCGTTGGACACGCTCACGTCCGCTCCATAGTCCATGCCGACATCACCATAGATGTCGTACACGTCCGCCGCGCACCAGTGAATCCGCGCGAACTCGGCTTGCTTAACGCGATCGGCGTCTTCCTTGGTACGAATGACGTGTGGCGTCAGGATGATGAGCATTTCCGAGCGCCGCGAGATGGTGGAATCGTACTTGAACAAGTTCCCCAGGACCGGGATGTCCGCGAGATACGGAGCGCGGCGGCTGATCACTTCTTTCTTTTTTAGAATCATGCCGCCAATCACGACCGTTTCACCGTCGGCGGAACTAACGGTTGCCTGGGCGGTCACGGTATCGATGCGCGGCGACCGGATCAGCGTGCCATCCATGGAGACCGAGACGGGTATGCCCTCGCTTTCGGGACCGACTTCGGATTTTTCCGCGTCGATCTCCATGACGACATTGCCGTCCGGGCTGATGCGCGGCGTGACGCCGAGAATCAAACCGACGTTTTCCAACGTTACCGAGTTGGACTGACCGAAGTTGTTGACATTGGACCCGATGATCCGCGGCACTCGCTGACCAACTTGAATGAACGCAGGTTGGTTATCGAGCGTTCGCACCAACGGTCGGCTGAGCACATGCAGTTGTTTGTTTTCTTCCAGTGCCCGAATCAGAACGCTGACGTTCTGGCTGCTGGCGGACAGCACGAGCCCACCGTACCCGATCTGGTTATTGGTACGGCCCAACTCGAAATGCGAGAGTGCCTGGCCGGCGAGACTTCCCGCCGTGCTGCGTGCCTGGGTACTGCCACTATTGCCGAGCGGCGAATTATTGAACGAGAACCCGGGCGTGTTGCTCGCCGCCTGAATGATCTCCTGTGTCGAGGTCAGGATCCCGTTCGCGTCGGAAGCCTGGCTCGTCTCTGTCGTTGTGATAAGATCGCCTAATAGGCTCCGGTCGAAAAGAATGCTGTCCTGCAGGCCTAGTTCGAACCCTAGTTCGTCGGCGTTGCTCAGGGTGACCTCGGCGATCATGATCTGGATCACGACCTGGGGCGGCGGCTCGTCCAGTTTCTCGATCAGCGCCGTGATCTCATCGAAGTAGCGTGGCGTGGCACTGACGATCAAGCGGTTGCCAACCGGCTCGGCGACGACAATCACTTCACGCTCGAGGTCCTGGAACGGGTTCGCCTGGCCGGGCGCGGCCAGTTCCAATTGGCGTTGACTGCGCAGGTACTCGTTGACCGCGCCGGCGACATCCGTCGCTGGTGAGTTTTTCAGCAAGTAAACCGCGTTGCGCCGGTTCATCGACTCGCTTTCGTCCAGTCGAGTCAACAGGGCCTCGGCGATTTGCAGATCACCTTCCGATCCGATCGCAATGATGCTGTTGCTGCGCACCTCGACGGAGAAACGGAGTGGCACCAGCGAGTTTTCATCGGGCGCGTTTGGCAACTGCGGCCCAATCGTCTGGCCGATCTGCGAGGGGATCAGCGACCGCAGCACGTTCACGAGGCTTGACGCGTCGCCATTGACGACGCGAAACACCTTGATCTGGGCCCGATCCGCCTCGGTATCCAGTTGTTTAATAAACGCGGCGATCAGGTCCATGGCTTCCGGCGGCCCGGTGACGATCAACGTATTATTACGCGGGTTCGGCGTTATGCTCACTTCGTCCAGCATTCCGGAACTGAACATGCGTTGGCCCCGATCATCCACGGTCAGCAGCTCGAGCACGGCGGACCGGCCGGCCTGTCCGGCGCCGGCTGCTTGGAGAGTCTGCTGTAACGTCTGCGCGATATCGGAAGCGAGGGCATTGTTAACCCGAAAAATGCGTGCCCGGTTCACCGCACCACTTTTGGGCACGTCCAGCTGGTCGACCAGGCGTTTCACTTCCTGCATATCCCGGGGCGCGGCGTATACGATCAGTTTATTGGTTCGCGCGTCGACCGCCGTCTGGACCTTCGGTCCAAGACCAGGTCGCGTTCCGAAGAAATTCTGAACGGTCTGTTGAACCACGGACACCGGGGCATGCCGCAGTGAAAATACCGCGAATTGTGATTCGGGCGCCACCGGCTGGTCCAACTTACTGATCAGCGTGATGATCGAGTCAACGGCCTCCCCCCAACCGATCAGCAAGAGAGCGTTTGGCTTTGTCAGCGGTGTGACACTCACGCGTCCCTGCCGACCGCCGATAAAATCCGCCTGAACTTGCTCGATAATCTGGGTGATTGACTCCCCCGAGGTGTGCTTCAAATAGTAAATGTGGATAACCGGTTTCGTTTCTTCGCTCAGTTTTTCAAGCTCGCGGATGATCTTCGTCAGCTGCTCGACGTCCTGACTGCGGCCGCGCAGGATGATCACGTCCAGGTCCGAGAGCGTCTGAACATCCAGATCCTCCAAGCCGGTGACATTCGGCAGCATCTGATCACCGGAGCCCGGCGTATTGGGAGCCGCGCCGCCGTCGGCCGGTGGTGCATCTTGGTTTTGGAACAGGTAGTTGACCAGGTGCACGCCGCGCGCGGACGCTCGGTTCCGTGGTGAGGAGCGCGTATCGGCCGATTGGTCGTTCACGGCAGGCGCTGCCGGCGTCCGGCTGGCGGGCGCTTTGGCTTTGCCGCGATAGGCGTCCACCGCCTGGTTCAGTTGCATCGGCTCGGTTCGTTCCACACGCAGTGCCTGCATTTTCACGCCCGGGCGACTGGGAATATCAAACGCGGCCACAAGACGGCTGAATTGCTGGACGGCGGAGCTCGGGCCGCGCGCCAAAACAATGCTGCGCCCCGGGTCGAATTGGAACTCGAGCGTTCCCCCACGCACGACATCCAGCAGGTAAACGACGTGCGTATCGCGGCGCACTTGCTTGAGGCGGCCGGAAAACAGTGCCACGATGCGCTGTTCGAGCTGTTCGACATGCCCGGAGCGTACGTGCAGCACCTGGTCCACGGCCGGTCGTCCCGGCGCGCCCCGCGCGTCGGCCGGCGGTGGCAGTAGACGCAGGTCACCTGGCGGGGCGTTGGTCTGACCGGAAATCGTCGCCAGTTGCCGCTCGACACGCTTGTGGTCCGAAGGGGTCGCCAGAACCAATAGCTGGCCCGTCTCCGGCGCGGCGGTGGCGCGTAAGGTACCGCGTCCGCCGTCCAGGTCGCGGATGCTTCGCAGCCAGCGATCCAGCTCCCCAGGCGGGCACCGGTATGCGCGCACAATCGGTGTTTCCGGCGGCGCCGTCGTGACCTTCCGCGCCGTCGGCCGGTCGACCGACTGCAACAGACTCTTGGCGATCCGTTGCGCTTCGGCCGGTCCACGCAAAAGCAAACGATTCGTCCGCGAGTCCGCCACCAGATGAACCGAAGGATCGTTCGGCAGCAGATCGATGAGCATCTTCTCGACCTCCGCCACTGACTTGTAGCGACACGGATAGACGACATATTCGGCCGTGTTAGTCTGTTGGCCCCAGGCAAGCGACCAGCTGAACAGAGCCAGTACCGCCGCGACCGACAGGCTTGTCCTCTCGAGTGATCGGGCCTTGTGCACGGTTTCACACTCTCGTGGCTTGTTGATTGGGATTGAGGAATTGGCGCATCGCGCAAGGGAGCGCACCAAGACGAGCGGCCGGACACTACCGAATCCATCGGCGCGCGTCAATGCGAAAAATCCGCCGCGAGAAGCTGGGCAATCTAACGAATGCGCGCAAAAAGGCGGGCGGAAGCGCGCGGCCATGGGGATGTGCGCGTGGGCTGTAGAAAAACCAGGAAAATGGGCAAGTCGGAGGTACTGGGTTGTTGCGGATTTGTTGCGCATTGGTAACTCGGTGGGAAGCCGCGTCCCGCGGGAACGC
>CAZSOG010000202.1:0-7488 GCA_964607555.1 uncultured Pirellulaceae bacterium
CGAGCGCACGGAGGCGACCGAAGGTCTCCATCGCGCCGGCGTGCGTCAGTTGGTTGGAGGCAACGCCTCGTTAGAGGTCTTATGGGCGGGAATTTGATGATCTTGAGTCAAGTGTTTGGGTCGGACTACGCACAGGTTGTGGACGGGGTGCGGACGGACAGGGATGTCCGTCGTACACCGCACCCCGAACACTGTCGGACACTTGGCTGTTGCCGCGTGGGGATCCGTCAGTTGGTTGGAGGCAACGCCTCGCTAGATTCTTAGGCTGCCACATGCGCGCACCGTGCGTGCATGATTCGAAGCGAACAACGGGAGCGCCGCGCATGCGAGGGTATGCTCCCTTGTGGGTTGCGGGCGAAGCCCGCGTTATGAGTAAGAGAAAGATCAAGAGTAGGATTAAGAGTAAGAGTGAACTAATCCGCCGTTGCGACAAGTTACGTTGTGCCGGTGCTCCCAGCTAGAGCCGAGACCCCCATGGGCTTGTCCCATGGGTGAATCAGTCTCCCCGCTACGAAGGACTGTATGACGCGCAGGATCTATTCAGTTTTCGGGGGGCGGCTCACATCATTTGCGCGCAACCGGCTTTCGTTCGCGATCCAAGGCAGCAGGATCCGGGTTGTGTGCGTGCCGCCGTGATGGATGGTCTGGTCGGCTGTTTTCAGCGTGGCGTCGGCGTTCTGGTCGGCGGCCGTGTTATGATTGCGGTCATAGTTGGGGAAGTCGCTGCTGGTGATATCCAGGCGGATACGGTGGCCCGGCAGGAAGGCATTCGATGTCGGGTTCATCCGGATCATGTACTTGACCACTTCACCGGGAACGAGCAGGCGAGGTTTGGCCAACCCATTGCGATATCTGGCGCGCACCATGCCGAGCGACACGTCGCGCTCGATGCCCGCGGGGTCAACATCGATAAGACGCACAAAGAAGTCCGTGTCCGGTGCCGATGACGACGCGTACAATTCTACCAGCGGGTTGCCCGTGACTTCGACCCGCTCGGTGAGTGGTTCCGATTGATACGCCAGTATATCAGGGCGTTTAGCCAGCGGTCGCTGATCGGTGGGAATGACGAACAAAGCCGGACCGTGTAGTGACGGGACCGGGTGTTCCGGATTATACGTATATTGATCTTGCCCCGCATCGCGCGGCGGTTCGGCAACAAGTCGACCGTCTCCCGCCGGCGTGTTGGCATGGCCATCGCTGTCGATATAGAGAATCTTGTTCTTGGCCCTCGTGAGCGGCCATTGTTGTTCGTCGCGCCACTGGTTGTCACCCATTACGAAAATACGCACGGGAGCCGTCTTGTCGAACCCGTTCTGTTTTCCTTTCAACCAGTAGTCGAACCAGCGGAGTTCCAACGCGGTGACGTCCAGTGTCGCGTTGGGACCGAAGTCGATGTTGCCGTAACGCCTGCCGCCGCGCCCCACATGTGCCCAGGGACCGATGATTGTGCGCGAACCCTGGCGTGCGACCGCGCCTTTGGCCTCGTTCATTATCGCGCGATCCAATATCATGTCACCGTTGCAGTGGTCGTACCAGCCGATGACGTCGAGGTTGGGAACCGTGATGTCGCGGACACCTTCCTGTAACTTCCAGGGGTCGGTGTCCGGGTGGCGTAGCCAGAACTTGACGGGTTCGGATTCGTCTTCGAACGCCGCGCGGGGCAGGTCGCTCCACGGCAGGAAGTACAGCCACTTTTTCGAGTCGCCGGCATTCCAGAGTTTCCGCATTTCCGTGTTGGTCTGAATGCCAGGTCGACCTGCTTTGTGGCGCATGTCGGGTGCCATGTTGGTCACCCACCAGTTCAGACGCCGGCCGGGTCGGATCGTGCCGGGGCCTTCCAGATCCGTGTACCGAGCGGGTATGCTGAACGCCGCCATCGCCACCAGTGCCGGCGGTCGCAGTGGGGCCAGACGCCATTGCAGAAACGCGTTGTACGACGCCCCGAATGTCCCGACCTTGCCATTGGCGCCGGGAAGCTTCGCCGCCCATTGGACCGTGTCATAACCGTCCTCGGCATCGTGCGTCTGAAATCGCACGAACGATTCCCAACGGCCGCTGGAGGCATAACGCCCGCGTGCGTCCTGAGTCACCACGATGTAGCCCGCCTTGACGTACCGGTCCATTCCGCCGTTGCGTTTGCCATACGGAGTGCGCATCACCAGAACGGGATAAGGGCCACCACGATTCGGTCGAAACACATTGGCACGCAATACGACCCCGTCCCGCATCGGTACGGCGACGTTGCGCTGCACCTCGACTTGCACCGGTGGGCCGGCCGCCGAAAACAGGATCAAACAGGTAAGCGAGATGGCGAAACGGCTCATGGCTGCACCTCCGGTGACGGTACTGACAGTTCCTACCCATCATCCTACCAAAGACCAGGACCCCCGTCACCACTGACAAATGGCGCGTGCCGCCGCCTTGTGCAGAGCGGCAATTACAAGATGTCGCCCTGTTCGAGCCACGCGTGGTTCCCGGCTTTCCACATTTTCAGTCCTGGTGAAACCAGGGTGACTCTAGGGTGTTGAAAACTTGCTATTGTAGCGCAATACGTTTCTTCCGGTTTTCCTGTCGTTTGTCAGCAGCCAACCATTTGGAACATACAGAGATCTTTCGAAAGGCCTTGGCCGAAGGCCATATTCATCGTAGCCTGGGCCAAAGGGAGCGTAAGCGACCGACGGCCCAGGTTCGCGATTGGAAAAGAATCCTTTGGCTGAAGGCCATATTCAACCTCGCAGGCGGCAGAAAACCGGTGCGGATCCAGCCGCTCTGACAAGTGTGTCAGCCCCAACTTTTCATCACCTTAGGGTCTCTAATCCAACTCAGCGTGGTTCGCCACGAATATCCAGGCAGATCAGCTCTTTTTCATTGCGGACCAGGAGTCGGCCGTCGGCGATCGTCGGCACGGTCCATGTCTTCGGTTCGAGGACCTTCTCGACACGCCCCAGTTCCTCATATGCGTCCGGCGTGACTTTCGCCAGTGCCAGCGTACCGCGTTCGCCGAGTATGAATAGCATGCCGTCGGCGGCGACCAGCGAGCCGCGATTGAAGCCGCGCTGGCGCCAGCGGACTTTGCCGGTCGCGAACTCCATGCAAGTCAGGATCGTGTTGTTGAAACCATACAGGTAGCCGTCCAGCAACACGCACGTCGAGAAGTAATTCTTCATGTTCTTGCTGGCCCACAGTTTTTTTGCCTGTGTCGTGCCAGCGGTCGCCGTGAGTTGAAACAGCGCGCAGCCGGTACCGTACCCGGACGCGACGAATAGACGGTCGTCATGAAAGATGGGCGTTGCGACATTGGCGTCCAAGGACGTTTTCCACGGATCACGCCAGAGTTCGCGGCCTTCTTTGAGCGTTACCCCGACAATCGCCTGCCCGGTCAGTATGGCCAGTTGGCGCAACCCACCGACTTCAATCGGGAAGGGAGTCGAGTAACCGCCCTTGCCCTTCAGGCCGGCCCAGAGGACATCGCCCGTCGTCTTGTCCAGCGCAGCGAGTGTCTGATCGCCCTTGCCACCCACCACCACGACCAGCATGTTGTCGACCACGACCGGCGAGGCGGAGAGGCCAAAATCGAGGTTCTTGTCGCCAAACTTGTCGAGCGTGTTAAAACCCCAGATCTTCTTCCCGGTGGCCGCGTCCAGGCAGAGCAGTTGGCCGGTGCCGCCATGCGTGAAGACACGTCCGTCGGTGACGGTGGGAGTCGCGCGCGGGCCGTTGCCGTACTCATTTTCAAGCATGTTGCCACTGCGCGTCTGCCAGATGAATTTGCCATCCGCCATGCTGATACAGGCCACCATTTCGCCCGCTTCGGTCGCGTACATCGTGTACGCTTTCCCGCCGGCCACGGACACGCTCGAAAAACCGCTGCCCAGAGGCGTGCTCCAGAGTTTCTTGGGACCGCCTTCCGGCCAGCTGTGGGCAAGGCCCGTTTCACGCGATATGCCGTCACCCCGCGGGCCGCGCCAGCATGGCCAATCGCTCGCCCAGCCGGTCGTGCCGCCGATCGAAAGACCCAAAAGTGTTAGTCCTAACGCAGTGCGTAAAGCCGTTGTCTTCATGCGCGTTCTCCCGGTGTGCGTTTCGTCCCGACATCAACCGATAACGGTTTCGGGTTCAGGGAAATATCGTTGGAGTGTTTCTGCCGAGGGGGATTGTGTCAACAAGGAGACGATGACAAGCGTGGCGGCGGCGGCGGCGAAGATCGTCGCCACGGGCATCATGCCGAGGAACAGGTACTCGCGGTCCGCGCCCCAATCCGACATATGAAAAAGCAATAACCAGACAACGGCGGCCGCCAACACGGAGCTGATCGCGCCCGCCTTGGTGACACGCGGCCAGTAGAGCGCCGCCAGAACCAGTGGGAACAGGCTGGCAAACCCACTGAAGCACCAGACCGCCAGCGTGAACACGGAACGCGGTTCGGCCAGTGAAAACAAATAGGCGACGCCGATCATGGCGACCACGAAAACCCGCCCGATGAGGATGCGCTGCGCGTCACTGAATCGGTCCTCGCCAAAATGGTGCAATACCACGTCGTGCGTGAACATGCTGCCCAGACACAAGAACTGGCTGTCAAGTGACGACATGATGGCGGCCAGAATGCCGATCGTCAGCAAACCGGCCAGGTAGGGGTTGGTGAGTTTCTTGACCATGAACCCCAGCACGGCGTTCGGATTATGGGCAACCGGTGGTGGGATGATGGGCTTGCCGGCAAACTGACCCGCGGCCCATACACCTAGCAAAACGCATGGCACCCAGACGATCAGAATGAAGATCGGATGGAGTATCACAACGGGTCGAAACGTCCGCGCGCTCTTGGCGGTCATCCAGTGCTGGAAAAGATGCGGAAACATGGCCACCGACAGCGGAATAAAAGCGTACGTAAGGAAGCGCAGATGGCTGATATGGCCCGGATGGATGCCGTCGGCGGATCCACGGATCAGCAGGTCGGGACGCTGGGCCGTGATCATCTGCGTGGCCGCGGCGAGACCACCCAGCTTGGTTGCGATCACGGCGAACGTAATCACACCGAGTGCCATGAACACGCAGGTCTGCAGCGCGTTGGCCCATGCCGTGCTACGCAAGCCGCCTCCAAAGACATATGCCAGCACGACCGCGCAGATGACGGCGGAACCGATCTGGTGGGGGACACCCCCATTGGTGGATGCGAACCAGCTGGGAAACGCCGATACCGTTACCTTCTCGATCGTCGCGCCACCTGCCAGGATGCCGATCAGCAAGTAGGGGATCACGAGCCCAACTAACACGGGAAACAGAACCATCCCCAGGGCCGGGCTCTCGAAACGGTCACGAAAGTATTGGATCTGAGTCGTGTATCCATATTGCTTGCCCAACTTCCAGAGCTTGATCCCCACGAGAAAGAAACAGGCGGAGTGCACGATCCCGGACCAGGAGGCCATCAGCCCGTAGACGCCGATGCCCGCTTTGAACGCTTCGCCCGTGCTGCCGACCAGTGCGAAGGCCGTCATCGTCGTACCGAAGACCGACATGACCAACAGGAACGGGCCAATTGTCCGGCTGGCGAGGAAATAATCGCCGGACGTGTGTTTGGAAAACGCGACGTGCGCGTATCGGCCCAACCATAACAAGACAACCAGATACAAGACGATAATGACCAATGGGACCACGGATACGTTACCTTGCTTCGAGGATGAAATTGAGTTTCCTACGTGACCGAATCACGAATCACGCGCCTTGCACGAATAAGAAGCCCTCTCCAACCCGATCGATGGACGGCTCGTGCGTTCAAGACAACAGCGTGACGGCGTCACCTGTTTGCCGTTCTCTTTTGCGATTCGTGTTACCTGTCTTCGTTTTTCTTTCGTGGTTTGGTTTCGCGGCCAGAGCGACGTTGGCCGCGCGGCGTGTTTTCGCTTCAGCGACGAACTCGGGAGTCCAGCGCATTTATCCGGTCGGTGATTCCTCGAACAGTTCCGGCATCGCGCGCAGCACGGCCCAGGCCCAGAATCCACCGGCGGCCAGTGAAATCAGGGCGTGATATGCCAGTCCAACGGGCATGAACCCGAACAGCAACCGACCGTCGTTCCAGAACCACCAGTCGTGGTGCAGAACGATCAGGGCGAGCAGGCCGATCCAAAACAGAGTGCGGTTCATGGTTGCGATCTTTCGTTGCGGAATGCCGCGGCGGTCGTTACGGAGGTAGCGGAATGGTCATGCGCCGGACGTGGCGAACGGTTGCAATTGAAACGCGCGTTGTTGGTACAGGTGCTCGAACAGATTGCCTTCATGCGGCTGGTCCCACTGCACCACAGTGGTTGGCACGGGGCCGAGGTTCAAGCGACCGATATTGCTTCGGGTCATGAGATCGCTACGGATCGACGCATCATCGGTTATCGCGCTTACCACCAGGCTTGGTCCCAGGTCGTCAACGAGCCGATCTGGCGGCGACTCCGCCACGCTGACCAGGGGAAACATGTACTCGGTGTCCGCCAGGGGATGTGTGACATCGGGGCACCAGATCACGGTCGGCAGCAAAAAGGTGCCGCCATCGAATTCGACGACGCGTCCGCCCTCCCGGAACGGCGCGGTCAGATCATCGGCGCCGCCGCGATCCAGTTCACGGTCGATCGCCGCGTCGATCGCGCGCGCGGTTGCCGGGTCGGCGAATGGTGACAAGATCGCGTTCGGGTCCCGTCGTTCGCGCGGTTGAACCTCGGCGGCGAGTCGCGCGGCCAGGGCCTCCGCCAATGCGCGTCCGTGTGCGACCACGCGGACGGCGGAGGCGTTGATGCACGATCGCCCACCGTTGGCGGCCACGGACGTGACGATCAAGTCGAGGTAATCGTGCCAGGCATCGGCCTGATCGGGGCCCATCAGGATCTTGCTGTTCCCGGGCCCGTGGATTTCCACGCGCGGATTATTTTGCCACGGTCGGACCGTCTGGCCCGAGCCGAACAGCATCGACGCGCCGCAGCGGCGCAAGATCACTCCGGCCCCGTCATGGCCACAGGGATAGAAACCGAACCCGCCGGTCGGGAACCCGGCTTTACGCAATGCCTCCAGGATGCGGAGTGGCGTCCACGGCTCGCGCTGGCCCGGCTTCAACGCGACGGGCATTTTCAAGGCGATGGCGGGCGGCCAAAGAGCATGGACGCCGGGCGAGTTGGCCGGCAACACCGCGCCGAATCGACGCGCCTTGGGCGCGTAACTGATCATATGGCGGTCACGCTCACCAAATCCCGTGTCCAGTACGGCCGTGTCCAAGCCGCCGGTCAGTCCGTCAAGGATCGCCGCCATGTTGCGCAGCGCCGCGTCGATTTTCGTCATGTTCTGGCGGCACAACGCGTGCGGCAGACCCGTCGTCGCCGATTGCAGCGCGACGAATTCGTCCGGGGTCTGCGCCGTGTCACCCACCGGGAGCTCCGCCGTCATGAAATACTCGGCGGCTACCGCCATGCGTTCCAGGTTCTCGGCAACCGTGGCCCCTTGCAATGTGGACCAATC
>CAZSOG010000203.1:0-7484 GCA_964607555.1 uncultured Pirellulaceae bacterium
TCGAAATTGCTATTGATTTACGAAATTGCAAAAGTCCAGTAAGAAATAAAAAATAGGAAAGGGCGGGGCGTTGTTTGGCGGCGTTGGGTGGGACCGCGATACGTTTGTATGTGCTGGCCGAATCGTCGTCCGGAGTTCTTGGTTGTGCGGAGAGGGAACGGGGATTTCCGGCCTGACCGTCTGCCCGGTGGGGTTGTGGGATCATACGGTCTAGCGGGACGAAGCCGCTATCGGCGGACGAGCGAACGGAGAGATCTTCGCACCGGTCGCGCACGACACGGCAACAACCGCCGTTGGAAAGGGGAGAGCATCGCATGTTTGAATGGGAACTGGGCGCTAAGTGGTTTCTTCTGTTGCTCGTGCTCGCGCCATTGGTTTACTGGCTGGCATCACGGCCCACTTCTCTGCTCCGATATTCGTCGTTGTCGTTGATCGTCGGTACGCGACAATCGTGGCGGCGGCGTTTCGTGCGGCTGCCGGCGGTGTTGCTGACACTGGCGCTGGTCGCGCTGGCCGTCGCGGCGGCACGGCCGCGCACGCCTCAGCAGGAGACGCGCGTCAGTCGCCGCGGGATCGCCATCATGATGGTCGTCGACTTATCTTCATCGATGGACGCTCGGGACATGGTGGAAAACGACCGTTCGCTCAATCGGCTATCGGTCGTCAAGGATGTTTTTGATGATTTCGTGTTTGGCACCAACCGCACGGCGGGTCGCGGACGGCCGGACGACTTGATCGGTCTGGTGACGTTCGCGCGGTACGCGGACAGTGTGTGCCCGTTGACACTCGATCATGGCAATCTGGTCAACATGGTGAATGAGCTGGAAATCGTCTCCGACCCCCGTGAAGACGGCACGGCCCTGGGCGACGGGCTCGGTCTCGCGGTCGAGCGGTTGCGGCGCAGCAAGGCCAAGTCGCGGGTGGCGATCTTGCTGACCGATGGAGTTTCCAACGCCGGGGTGGTCCAGCCGGATCGCGCGGCCGAATTGGCGGCCGAGAACGAGATCAAGGTCTACTGTGTCGGCGTTGGCACGCAGGGCATGGCCCCGGTGCCGATGACCGATCCATTCGGCCGCACCGTTCTGGTCGCCCGTCCCGTGGAGATTGATGAGTCGGCGTTGAAAGAGATCGCGAAGCGAACCGGCGGCAAGTACTTCCGTGCCACCGACAAGGACTCGCTCGCGTCCATTTACCGGGCAATCGACGCGCTCGAACGAACCAAGGTAACGGAAGTTCGATACTTACAATATACGGAGCATTTCCCATATTTCGTGGCCGCCGGGCTCGGGCTCCTGGGGGTCGCGCTCGTTCTGCAGGGGTCCATTTTTCGAAGACTACCATGAACACGTTCCAATTCGCCAACACCGACTGGATTCACGCGGTCTGGCTCGTGCTCGGGACGGGCGTGCTGCTGATCGCGCTGGAATTGCGGGGCCGGCATGTGCTCGACCTGCTCGTATCACGGCTCCTGCAGACGCGGCTCGTCTACCGACCGTCGCTGCCGCGGCGCGTGGGGGCGATCTTGCTGGCGGTGCTCGCGATGTTGATGCTGGTATTGGCCATGATGCGACCGCAATGGGGCATGACCGTGCAACATATCGCCCGGGTCGGCTCACAGGTCATGGTCTGTTTGGATGTCAGCAAGTCGATGCTGGCGGAAGACGTCGCCCCCAATCGGCTCGATCGCGCCAAGATCGAACTCGACTCGCTGCTTGGTTTGATGGACGAGGGGCAGCAGGTCGGCTTGCTCGCTTTCGCCGGCAAGGCGACCGTACTCTGTCCGATGACCACCGACTTTGGCTTCCTGCGACTGGTCTTGAACGAGACCGGCCCGCGCAGCGTGGGCCGGGGTGGGACGAAGATCGGTGACGCGATCCGGAAGGCGGTCGATGGCTTTCGAATGGCGGGCGACATGAACCGTATCATCCTCTTGATCACGGACGGCGAGGATCATGATTCGTTTCCGCTGGAGGCTGCCAAGCAAGCCAAGGAAAAGGGCATCAAGATCGTCTGTATCGGCTTCGGCGACGAAGCGGGCAGCAAAATTGAAATCACGGATCCCGAGACCGGCATCCGATCCACCGTCAAGGATGCGGATGGCAATGATGTCGTCAGCCACCTGGACGGCGATACACTCCGCGCCATCGCTTTGGCAACGGATGGCGTCTACATTCCCGCGGGAACCGGCGCGCTGGACCTCGAATCAATTTACCGCGCCCACATCGCGACGTTGCTCACCGGTTCCATGGCGAAGGAGCAGCGCGTGATCCACAATGAGATCTACCAGTGGTTTGTCGTTGCGGCAATTTGCTTCTTGATGATGAGTCTCTTCACAAGCACGCCGTTGGCGCTTCGGACACGCGTCATGGAAACGGTGCGGCATGCACCACCAAGCCGAGCGGCGTCATTGGGGGCGGTCCTCCTGGTCGCCCTCGGGGCGTCGGCGGGCGTCGCGGCGCCCGCGCAAGACGCCGGGTCGTCAAAGCAACCCGCCGTTGGGAAGCCGGCGTCCAGCGCCGGCGCGCCGGCGCCGTCGTCCGGACGCGCAACATCCAAGATGGCGAACGGCCAGCCCAATGCAATCGACGATACGTTGCCTCCGCGTGCCCTCTATAACCAGGCCATTACGCTACTCGCGACCGATTCCGATCGAGCCGAACGGTATTTGACGCGGGCGCGCCGCGATGCGGGCAGCGATGGAGAACTTCGCTTTCGCGCGCTGTATAACCTCGGCTGGGTCGAAGTGAATCGTGCCGACGCGCTGTTGAAGAAAGAGCCCAAGCAAGCACTCCAACACCTGCAACAGGCAGCCAATCGGTTTCGCGAGTCGGCGCGAGTTCGCCCGGACAGCGTCGCGGCACGTCAGAACCTGGAGCTCATTTCACGACGCATTCTGGAACTGACCGACGCGTTGAACAAGAAGGACGCACGCGATTTTGCCGCCCGACTCGATGAACTCATCCAACATGTGCGCCAGCATCAAGCGGAACTTGGCCAACAGATCCAGCATGCCGCGGCCACCCAGGAAACCGCCGATGCCGAAACAGCGCGACGCGCCTATCGCCGACTGGCCGTCACGCAACGCGAGCTCATCGCCGACATGGAGCGATTTGCCGAGTCAGCGCGTGAGACCGAGGACTCGTTGAATAAGAAACCCAAGGACAAACAATCCGCCAAGGACAAACTGAAGGCCGTCCAACTGGCCAATATGCTGCAGTTCATTGACCGCAGCCTGCAACGTATGAATATGGCACGTGGCCTTACCCGGCGCCGGCAAGGTGATCGCGCGTTTCGGCGGTGGAGTACGGCGTTGGAGGACACGAAACGTGCTCGCGATCAACTTCGGAACCCGGTCGAGGTCATCGGTCAGATCTTGAACGACGGCGCCCGGCTTGCTACCCAGACCAGCCAATTCGCTGCCGGCAAGTCGCTCACCGGCAGCACGCCGACCTCCGCCGGCGCGCCACCCGCCTGGCTGACGCGCGAGTATCTGCAAGATCTCCAGCAGTCGGTCACGGATCGTACCAGCGAACTCGAACAATTGCTGCAGCGCATTGTCGCTCAGCAAGACGCCGGCCCGAAGCAGCCGAATCAATCCATGCCGCCGTCCAAGACGATGCCAAAAGACCCGCGAACTCAGCGTTTGCTCGACGCTATTCGAGCTGCCGTACCGCTGCTGCATCAAGCTGCTGAACACTTTTCCAAAGCAGCCGATGAACTCAAGACGAACGCGCCCGCCGAAGCCAACGTGAGGCAACGCGAGTCCGTGCGGTTGCTCGCCGAGGCGTGGGAGCTCTTCTTCGATATTCGCCGCCTTATCGAAGTTGTCTACCAAGATGAGATGTTGGTCAAAGAAGCGATTCAGGCGAGCGCGGCACGCCCCGAAACGGCGCCTCAACTGCGTGACGTGCTCACATCGACGCAGCGGAAGAACCTCGCGCGCTGCGCGCGGTTGGACGGCATGCTGCAAATGGAACTAGCGAAGGTACAGCAACCTCCCAAGCCAACTCCATCCGGGAACGGTCCCGCCAACGGCCAGCCCACGCAGGAGCAAATACAGGCGCAGCGCGAGCGATTCCAAGCGGCCCGCTCATTGGTTGCTCAAATCGTCAAGGATATTGATCAGGCAGTACAATGGCTCGAGCCAACCGGTGAATCTTCGCCGGTAGCGGACAAGACGCCGCCGGCGCAGTCGACGACCGCGCCCGGGAAGCCGGTCTCCCCAGACGCCACGGCAAGCCCATCGCCCAAGCCCGACGCGCCGGCCAAAGAAGCCGCCGCGAACACAGGACCCGCACGACCAACGGCGGATGCGGACGCCACCCCTCCAGCCAAGTCCACTACGAAAACGCCGGCGCCCACCGCGCAAGCGAAATCGGGCCTTTATGCCAAAGTCCTGCCCCCGGTCGACCGCGCACTGAGCAACCTCGAGCAACTCCGTCGCCTGTTCTTCACTCTGGTTGAACATTTGCGCGACACCGCCCAACGGCAAGCTGACTTGAATGATGAAACGGCGCAGCTGAACCCTCAGCCGGCAGACAAGATCACACCCGCCAAAGTCGGACCATTGGTTGGGCGACAGAACGTAATTCGCGACGTAACGCACCAGATTGCCGAAGCGCTCAAGAAGCAGAGCGCGCAAGCGTCAGCCACCGCTCAATCGCGACCGCCCAACACGCGACCGCCCAACACGCGACCGCCCAACACGCTGCCGCCCAACACGCTGCCGCATAGTACGCCGGCGTCTGGCGGCGACCAGGCCCAGAAGCTGGGCCAAGCCGCCACGCTCGTCGCAGCGGCCCAGCAAGACATGCAAACCAGCGCGACACGACTGCAAGCCGTCCCGACCACGAAACAGACGTCGCCGCCACCGCTAGCCGGCGTGCAACAAAGCCAAGCCGACTCGCTTAAGAAACTGCTCGACGCCCTGGCGCTGCTGCAGCCGAAACAGAACCAATCCAACCAGCAGCAACAACAACAGCAAAATCAGAAACAACAGCAACAGCAAAAAAACCAGAAACAAGATCAGCGACAGCAGCAGCAGAATCTCAGCGCGAAGCAGCTGCTTCAGCTGATTCGAGACCGGGAAGCGGAGCGACGGAAAGACAAGAAACAGAACGCCGCCCAGGGCGCGGCAGTCGGTAAAGACTGGTAAACAATGAGGCGCATGCAACTTTCCATTCACATTCTGGTTTTTGGCTTGGCGGTCACGGCGTGTGGTGCGGGCGTGGCCCAAGACATTCAGTTGCGCGCCCAGCGCGGCCCGTATTTCGCAGGCGATCCGGTCGTCGTCCAGGTTGTCGTGCGCGGCGAGGAGGGTGGCAGCAAAGTGAACTGCCAGCTTAAAGGCAAGCCACCGGCCGACGTGACGATCGACGGTCCACAGATGAGTCAGTCGTCGCGCAGCTTCACGCAGATCATCAACGGACGCGTGTCGCGGCAAGAGTCGGTTGACTATCTGTTCAGTTTCGTCGTGACGGCGATGCATGAGGGCCCGCACAAGATTGGACCGTTCGTCGTCGATTTGAATGGAAAACCGCACGACGTCGCCGGGGAGGTCTTTCATTTCGAAAAGCTGGACAACGACCCTGACATGCAAATCGAATTGGCACTGCCGGGCGACACATTTTTCGTCGGCCAGCGCATTCCGGCCACTCTCCGCTGGTCGTTTACCGGCGATATCACCGCGGTCCAGTATGCCTTTTCGAACTTGCAAATCCGATCGCCCCTCTTCGACCAATTCGCCTTCGATAAGAAGCGGCCGCGGACCCGCACCACACTTACGATCGCGATGGCCAAGGGGGCGATGGACATCGATGCGAAAGTCACTCAGACAAAACTTGCCGGCCGCGATGTCTTCACGGTCACGGCGACCACGACGTTCCGTGCCACGTCACCGGGGAGATATACCGATATTCCGATCACGTGCCGCACCGAGAAAGTCACCGAGTGGCGGCGGGATTTATTCGGCGATCGGGTTCCCGGTCGCCGTCTACCGGCCTTGGCATCCGGCAAGCCATTGAGTTTCGTGATCAAGCCGATCCCGACGAGTGGCCGCCCCGCGAGTTTCGCCGGCGCTGTCGGTCGAGGGTTCTCGATCGCCGTTTCGGCAAATCGCTCGATCGTGCGTGTTGGCGACCCGATAGCGCTAACGATCACGATACGCGGCGACAGTGATTTATCGCGGATTTCGCTCCCCACGCTCGCTGCCAGTCCCGGCTGGTCGGCCGCGCGGTTCCAGCTACCCAACGAACAGGTGGCTGGCACGGTTGATGGCAACACCAAGCAATTTACGCTGAACGTGCGTGTCAAGGACACGCACGTCCAACAGATTCCCGCCGTTGCATTTTCCTGGTTCGACCCGGAGCGGCGTCAATTTGCGACGACGACGTCCAAACCGATCGCACTCCAGGTCATGGAAAACCAAGTCATTTCGGCGGCCGACGTCGTGTCGGCGAAATCGGGTGACGCACGTGCCGCGGACCGTCCGACACATGACGACAACAATTCGGCTGCTACCACGCCTCGTTCGTTCGTCGGCGCGAACTTGGCGATCGAAAGTGATCCCTCGAAGCTGCTCGCCGACGTGACCACGGGGGCGTCACCGCGCTCGGTCGCGATGATCATCTATCTAGTAGCGGCCGGTGTTGTATTGGGCGGCGTCATCCTGCGCCGCCGCGCACGCCGCGATTCGGACCTGGCACGCCGAAAGAAGCAGCGCAAGTCGCTGGCCCGACAGATTGCCGCCGCCCGCCGCCGCCCGGCACGGTCGGCAGCCGAACAACTCGCCACGGCACTGCGCCAGCTGATCGCGGAGCTGGCCCCATCGACCCGCGGAGAGATCGAACAGATGATTGCGGAGTGCGAAAACGCAATTTATGCCCGCGACGATACGCTGCCAGTCGATCTGACGCCCGTGATCGACCGGGCAGAACAGCTCATTCGCGATCTCGACAAATCCCACAAATCATCCTGATCACGCCCGAGGGAATGCGGCCCCGATGACCGGTAATTACGAACAATTACAATATGCAGTGTGGTCCATCTTGCCTGCTATTCACCCTCCGTCTTGCCATGCTGGCGGCGAACGGCCAGCCCGTGGGCTGCGCCGCATATTCCGGTTTGCGGTTATCGAGTTCGCCATGCTCCTTCTTATCGGAAGTATTGCGTCTGCCGCGTCATCCACGGCGCCGGGGCGCGTTCAAGAGGCCGTGCGTGCCTACACGGAAGCCATGAACACCAAGCCACGCGACGAGCGTCTCCGCAAGTTTGCGATCGCGGAACAGTTGTTTCGACAGCTCATCCGTGGCGGCCCACAGCACCCACCGGTTCGCAATGCCGATCTGTATGTGAATCTCGGCAACGCCGCGCTCCAGGCCGAGCACCTCGGCACGGCCATCGTGGCGTACCGCCGCGCGCTCGATTTGGATCCTCGCCATCCACGCGCACGCCAAAACCTCGACTACACGCGCTCCCTGCTGCCT
>CAZSOG010000204.1:0-7483 GCA_964607555.1 uncultured Pirellulaceae bacterium
TTGCACCTCCTTCGGCGAAAACCCGAGAAATGCCGCCTCATCTGGCCGATGCGACACGAAATGGGATCGCACCGGCTTCGATCGTGGGCTGGTCCACTTACCCTCCCAGAGAGTAATGTGCGCCGTAAACTGATTTCCCGCGTTGTCGGCGTGTTCGTGGTGGTGGGTGTCCACAGTGGACCACGCACCTTCTCCGGACGGACCGGTCCGATCAGTCCGATCAGTCGTATAGGACCTATCGGAGTGCTGCGCGTCGAGCGAGTCGTGCGATCATGGCACGCGGATGGCGTGCCCCGCATTGCGTTGTCGGTTAACGGCCGTTGGTTGGATGCACTTCTTAATAGTGAACAACCAATCTCCCGTTGGAATTGCGCGGACCAGCTAATGATCAAGGCTGAACGCACCCTGTCGTTGTGTCTTGCGCCGGCCCATTCCGAATTCCGCATTCCCTATTCCGCATTCCCTATTCGTCGCTGCTGGTGACCAAGGATCAGTCGACACGGATCGGATAACGGATCGCGGCTTACCTAACGGGTTGGAAGCCAAACGCACCACCAGGGCGCAACAAAAACGCCCATGGTGACTCAGAGCTCACGTATTGACAATATGCTGCGCAGCCGACCGGTCCTTTTCCTTGCATCTGTCTCGATTTACGGCCCCTCGCGACGAACTTCATGAATAATCCGAGTTAAGACCGCAGTGCGTGCATTGGTTTTGAGGCCTTATGGACCGAAAGGTCTCTAACGCGGTTCGTTTTTCGCGAGAACACGACACCGCCGGCGCGACTCGCCGACGCCGGTCCTCAGCACTCACGAAAGCCAACAGATGGCCTGCGTCCCACAAAACCCGATATTTTACGGTTGCACGCCGAGCACCAATCGTGGAATAATCAACGGGGCGCGCTCGCGGCGGTGAGGTTCCGACCGTGTCCGCGTCTTCCGATTGTGAAGCCGGGGGGATGCGAGGGCCCAACCTAGGGTGTTGAAAAGCTGGGGTTGACAGCCTCAGTAAGGCGGTGGGACCGGCATCGGTTTTCTGCCGATCGCGAAGTTGAATATGGCCTTCGGCCAACGCGTTTCGAATGATCCCTGTAAGTCCCACATGGTTGATAGTTGACAAACGACAGAAAAACCGGAAGAAACACATCGCGCTACAATACCATGTTTTCAACACCCCAGGCCCAACCTCTCCAACTTAATAGTCAAGTCATCAAGCAAATGAAGATCTGGCGTTTCAACATCGCCCGACTGGTGCCCAGCACGGATGCCGTGAGCGTCACCGGGACGATCATCATTTGCGTGGTTCTTGCGACCGCTGCCGGGTGCGGGCTGCCCACGCACACCACGCGACTCGATCCAGCCCGTCTGGCAACCCCACGCGATCCTCAAGATGCGGCTCAAGCGACGCCCCCGTCCGCGCCAGCGACTGACGGACCGGCCGCACCGCCACCGGACGAATCAGAGTCCGATCGAGCGGAGACGGACTGGACGGCAGCGCACGCCGCGCCGGCACCGACGCCAGCAAACGATTCGGAGAAAGATGTGAAGCACAAGCAGCCACGTCAGTCACTCGATGAAAAGCTCCTTTTTTACCCGGCCAAATATCCAGAAGGTGATTGGCAGCCAACTGAAATCCAGTACGATGACGCTTGGTTTGATACGGAGGATGGTTTGCGGCTGCATGGCTGGTATTGTCCATGCGCGCGACCGCGTGCCGTGGTGCTCTATGCACACGGCAACGCGGGGAACCTGGCGCATCGAGTCGGCGTTTTACAGATTCTACAACAGCAGCTTCACTGCACCGTACTGATCTTCGACTACCGTGGCTACGGACGAAGCGTGGGCAAACCAACGGTGAAGGGGATCCTGCTGGATGCCCGCGCGGCCCGCGCCGAATTGGCGCGCCGGGCGCACGTCAAGTCATCGGCAGTTGTTTTGATGGGCCGCTCGCTTGGGGGCGCCGTGATGGTCCAGCTCGCGGCCGGCGCCGCGCCGCGCGGACTGGTCTTGGAGAGCACGTTTTCGTCGTTTCGCGACGTGGCCAAAGTGCATTTCCCCTTCCTGGCCTGGGCGGTTCCGGCCCGCAAACTCAACAGCGTCGAAGCGATCAATGGCTGTCACTGTCCTCTCCTTCAAAGTCATGGCGACGCCGATCGGACCGTGCCCTTCGCGTTGGGCCGCAAGTTATTCCAAGCCGCACATGAACCGAAACAGTGGGTCACAATACCCGGCGGCAACCATAACAGTCCGCAAACTCGTGCCTATTATGTCAAACTGGACCAGTTTCTCGCGTCATTGCCCAACTAGGCCCCCTGGGACGCACACCGGAGGAAGATGAATGGTCGAATACAACGTCAAACAAATTCACATCGCAACGCGAACGTCCTCGGCTCAACCTGCCACGAGAGAAGGTTTTCTCCGAATTGCCAACCCGCAAGAACGCCCAATCCGTGTTTCCTATTTCGCATTTCCCATTTCCTATCTCTTCTTTCTTCTTTCTTCTTTTTTATTTTTTATTTCTAATTTCTTATTTTCTTTTTCTCGCACGCTCACGATCGCGATCCTGCTGTGGCTCGCCGTGCCGTGTTCCGGGCAAACCCTTTCGGACCTGGCCAAACCGATCGATGGGCGCAGCATGCGTGCCAGCTCCAGCGCCGTCGACGCCGACGGAAATTATATTCCCGGCAACGCGGACAATTCGCGGGTCGCGCCGGAAGCAACCAAAGTCCTGCTCGACGCCCAGGGACCCGGCGTCATCACCCACATGTGGTTCACGTTTTTGGGACCTGGCCGCCACCCCTGGGCACCGAACGGATCGGCGAACCACCAGGAGGTTTTATTGCGCGTATTTTACGATGGCCACGACCAACCGGACATCGAGGTGCCGCTGGGCGATTTCTTCGCCAACTGTTTCGGCAAACGCACCGAGGTGATCAGCCATCCGGTCGTCGTGGAGGATGCGGACTCGTACAACTGTTTCTGGCGCATGCCATTTCGCCGTTCGATTCGAATCGAGTTATTGAATCAGAGCGCGAAGAAGCTGAACCTGTTGTATTACAACATTGACTGGATCAAGAAGGACTCGTTGCCGAAAGAGACGCCGTATTTCTATGCCCGCTACCATCAAGAGTATCCGGTCAAGCAAGGCCAGGACTACGTGCTTCTGGAAACCACGGGCAAGGGCCACTATGTGGGCACCGTGCTGGCGATTCGCACGCGCAGCCCATCCTGGTTTGGCGAAGGTGACGAGAAAATCTATATCGACGGCGAGACACGGCCCTCGATCTGGGGCACCGGGACGGAGGATTATTTCCTGTCCGCCTGGGGACTCAAGACGACGAGCACGCCTTACTTCGGAACGCCGTTTTTCGACCAGGGGGGGATCGTTGGCGGGCACACATCGGCGTATCGGTGGCACATCCAGGACCCGATCGTGTTTCAGAAGTCGATCAAGGTGACACTCGAACATTGGGGCTGGATTTCGGTGGATGAGAATGCGGAAGGGAAACGCAACAGCTGGAACGAGCGGCAGGACGACTATGCGAGTGTTGCATTCTGGTATCAGACCGGGCGTCCGACCCCGGGTGAACCGGTTCCGCCGGCGCGCCGGCGCACGCTTCCGAATCTGGACCTCGTGTTTCCCGCCAAGGCTTATGTGGATTCAGACCATCATGGCAAGGGCGCGTGTCGTGTCCAGGCCAACCTGGACTTCTACCCGGGAGGCCAGCTGTTTTATAAGCCGACAGAGCCGCGCGACGCGTGGGTCGAGATTCCTTTCGAGGTCACGAAGTGCGAACCGAGACGGCTCTTGGTCAAAGTGACCCGCGCCAGTGATTATGGGATCTACCAGGCCTATTTGAACGGCGTCAAGATCGGGCGACCATTGAACCTGTACAGCGATCGTGTAACGGAGTGGGAATGGCACTTGTTGGACTTCTGGCCGCAGCCGGGCCACTACACGTTGCGTCTCGAATGTGCCGGCAAGAGCGCGCAATCGACGGGGTACTATCTTGGCGTTGAGTCCGTGCGTCTGCGTGAGCGGCGACCACGCGTGGCCGAATGGGGCCGCGACCGTGACAACGACTGGCGCAAGCACCCGATACTCTACGATTGAATCGCGCGGCGCGATCAGCCGCCGAATTCGCCCTGATCCTGAACGATCACAATGCGTCGATCCGCTTTCAACGGACCAACGCGTTCGACGCCGCCGCCCAACCAGCGGACCTCGATTTGATCCACGGTCCGATGGCTGCCCAAACCAACGTGGAGCCGCGAACCAAAGTGGCTCTGGTACCCGCGGCCGCTGTGCACTTCCAGCAAACGCGTCGTGTTCCCCGCGGTCACGGTCACTTTGGCCCCGACCGCGTCGCGGCTGCCACGCGTGCCGTGCAAGCGGATTTCCAGCCAATGATTGGCGTTCCGCGTGCGGTTTTGTAGTATGGTCGGCGTTTGACGTGAATTCTGAATGACACAGTCGACGGTCCCATTGTTATCGAGATCATCGAACGCCGCCCCTCGACTCGCCTTCACCGGCAACAGCCCATCGCCACATTGGTTGGTAATGTCGACGAAGTCGCGCCCGTCGCCCATGTTCATCAACACGAAATTCCGCACTTTGTAGGACGTGCTGTTGTCGTACAAGTCGATATTGTCCTCGGTATGGCCGTTGGCGATGAAGATATCCAGATCGGTGTCGTTATCGAAGTCAATCAGGCCCACACCCCAGTTGACGTACGGAAATGCGGCAATTCCAGCACGTGTCCGTTGCGTGATGTCCTCGAAAAGACCACCTCCCAGATTGTGATAATAGACCGGCAACTCGCCCTGATAAGACGTCATGAAGAAATCGACCAGTCCGTCGTTATCGATGTCGCCGCAGTCGACGCCCATGCTGGCATTCTCATCGCCGAAACCGTTATAGGCCAGCCCAACCAGCGTCCCCGCTTCTTCGAAATTCCCGGTACCGTCATTCCGGAAAAAGAAGTTCTCGGCGACATCGTTTAGCACGAACACATCGGTATCGCCGTCACCATCACAATCGGCGCACACCATCCCCATCCCCGTCCCCGCGACCGCGGAAACCCCCGAAGCCTTGCTGACATCCGTGAATGATCCATCGCCATTGTTGCGGAACAGAGAATCCGGAACCGGCATGAAATCGCGTGGCGACGGATAGGATGGGTGCCCGCGAAAGGCTCGTACAACGTGTTTCGCCAGTTCGAATTTCAGGTAGTTCGCGACGTACAAGTCCAGATCGCCGTCCGCATCCATGTCAAGAAATCCGGCCCCGGCCCCGACCACCGCGCCGTTGCGAACTCCAGCCGTGCTGGTGGCGTCCGAAAAAGTTCCGTCGCCATTGTTCCGATACAGCACGTTCGGGCCGTGGTTATTCAAGTACAAGTCTTGAAAGCCGTCGTTGTTATAGTCGCCGACCGTAACACCCAGGCCGAACCCGGTATCCCCGACGCCCGCCTGATCGGTGACATCGACGAATTTCCAGCCGCCCAGGTTGCGGTAAAGGTGATTCCGCGGCGGTACGGTGACTTGGGTACCCGGCAGGGGCGCTCCGTTCAAGAGGTAGACGTCGATCAGACCATCCCCGTCATAATCGAACAGCGCCAGCCCGGCACACATCGGCTCCACGATGAAACGCCGGCCACTACTGCCGTCGCTATGCACGAAATCGATCCCGCAGTTTGCCGAAACATCATGAAACTGCATGGGTGCGGCCGATCGTTTGCTTTTTGGCCCCGCTTGCTCGCGTCGGCAACCGGTACACGGGATCGCCAGAACCATGACCAGCAATAGCGCGAGCCGACCATGGCATAATCGCAAGACGTCGCGAAGTGTGCCCGGCGTCGAGCACGCTGCCGGACGCCGCCGTGGAGCATTTAAGTACGGTGCACGCATGTTTTCTCGGAGACTTTCCGGGTTTGAAGTTCGGTTACCGATGAGCGGCGACGCTGCTCGTTACTCGTGAATCTCGCGTGATTCGCGGGGCACGCCTTCCCCCATATTTAGTGTGAGGAGCTCCCCATCACGCACCATCGGCCGCGTCCGGGTCGGTGACCGCATGGCTTCCTTCAATCACTTTGATGCACTGATCCGCCGGCAGATCATTCAGCACGTCGACGCCGCCACCGAGCCAATGAATTTCCACGCGATCAACATGGTCGTGCTTGCCCAATCCAAACTGCAAGCGTAAACCATAGGCGCTTTGGTAACCACGCCCGCCATGGACTTCGTCCACCAAACGCAAGTCGCCGGCAATGACATGGACCCGCGTGCCGATCCCGTCACGATTTGATTTCGTGCCGCACAGGCGAATTTGCAGCCAGTGATTCGTTGGTGTCGAAACATTCTTGAGGATCGTCGGTTCGCGGCGCGAGTTGAGCACGACGACATCCAGATCGCCATCATTATCGAGATCGTCGAAACCCGTTCCCCGGCTGCTCCGTTTTGGCGCGAGTCCGTCACCACATTGCTCCGAGACATTCTCGAATTTGCCCGCACCCTTGTTCATCAGCACCAGATTGCGAACTTCGTAACCGGTCGAGTCATCATAGAGATCGATCTTATCTTGCAGGTGCCCACACGCCATAAAGATATCCCGATCGGCGTCGTTGTCCAAATCGACCAATCCCACACCCCAGTTAACGTAGGGGTACGCGCCCTCGCCGGCTTTGGCGGTCATCGTAATATCCTCCAGCTGGCCATTGCCCAGGTTGTGGTAGAGGACCGGCAGTTCGCCCTGGTACGAGGTCATGATGAAATCGAGCCAGCCATCGTTATCGTAGTCGCCACAATCGACTCCCATGCTACCGAGTTCATCGCCGTACATGTTGTACGCGGCCCCGTTGAATGTGCCGCTCTCTTCGAAGTGGCCGTGACCGTCATTGACAAAGAAGAAATTACCCGCGACATCGTTCAGAATGAAAATATCTGTATCCCCATCGCGGTCGTAGTCGGCGGCCACCATGCCCATGCTGGTGCCCGCCGCGTGATTCACGCCCGACACGTCACTGATGTCGGCGAACGTACCGTCGCCATTATTGTGAAACAGGAAATCAGGAACCGGCCGGTAGTCGCGTGGGCCCGCGTATTCCTTGAAACCGCGCGTCCCGTGAACCACGTTGTTTTCATACGTGAAATCCACGTAATTGCCAACGTAGAGATCGAGCAGACCATCTCCGTCCGCATCCAGAAAACAGGCGCCCGCACCGACAAGGCTCCCGGCACCGACCGTCGCGGCGGACGTGACATCGGTGAACGTCCCGTCGCCCTCGTTGCGATATAACATGTTGGGACCGTAGTTATTCACATAAATGTCGGGATCGCCGTCGTTGTCGTAATCCGCGACGGCAACACCCAGTCCGTATCCGGTGTCGCCGACGCCCGTCGCGCGCGTCACGTCGCGGAAATGCCAATGCCCTTCGTTGCGATAGAGCGCGTTCCGCGGCGTGGTCTTGGCATGGCTGCCGCGC
>CAZSOG010000205.1:0-7462 GCA_964607555.1 uncultured Pirellulaceae bacterium
TTCGCTTCGAAACATGCGCGCACGGTGCGCGCATCCTGCAGCCTAAGAATCTAACAAGGCTTTGCCTCCAACCAACTGACGCATGGCGGCGCGGTGGAGACCTTCGGTCGCACCCGTGCGGGGTCCGGAGACCCGCGCACAGCGCTAGGTCTGTCCCGCCCCCACCCAGCTGGTCTGGGTGGAGCGCATGATTCTGCACTACCACCGTCTCTCGCCCGATGTTCGGTCTCGTAGCGACGGGTAAACCTCGCCCCAACAACTTGACTCAAGATCATCAATTTTCCGCCCATAAGGTTTCTAACTCCTAACCGGTGTCAGCGTCACGTTATCGATCCAGAGTTCGCCAAACGCTTTCGTGTAAATGAACACGTAGATGCGAACTTTTCCGTCCTGGTCGACATCGCGGCCGCGGCGCGGCGGCTTTACCGTGACCACTCCGGTCACTTCGGTCCAGTCATAATCGGCTTGCCGGGGCAAGTCGATGCGTGCCCAACCGTCGCCGGGATCTCCTTCGAAATTGACAAAACAGGGTCCGTGCGCCCCGATCGCCTTGAAAAACGCGTGAAACCGCAACTGCTGGCCCGGCTTGACGCGAATGGCGTCCGTGCAAATGCCACCCCGGCCGCGCTTGCGACAGACCAGCCGTACACACAGCTTTCCCGAATGTCCCGTACCAAGTTTGATGTCGTAGTCACCGCCGTCGAAAAAACCCGAATATCCCCAGTGGGCCATGGGACTGCGCGCCAGCGTGTCAAGATCGCCGTAACCCCAAGGTTCTTCCGGGTACGGCTTGCGCGCGCCACTGCGCGTTTCGAACGACGGGTTCTTGATCAGGTTCTCAGCCGCCGAGCGCGACGCGAGAACACCCGGCCAAACGCACACCAGGCACAACAGCAACAAGTTCATTGGGACGGACAGTACCATGTGTTATTCTCCGACAGACTTATTCGCTTTTCCCACGCCACCTTGCGATCCAGGATGCGGGGAAAAGATCCGGCAAGAATATAAGATGGGCAAGAACATGAAACCAAGATCGTCTTGTCCCTCAATGATTCTCGCCGAACACGCTTACCTCCCCGCACCACAAAATCCGCCCTGCACGGGACACCACAACATTAACCTGAACACACGCACCTTATTTCTTATTTCTTATTTCTTATTTCTTATTTTCTTCTTCACCAACACAATCGTTCGTGCGATTCGTGCCCTTTGTGCAAAGTACTTCGCGCCGTCGGTTTCAAAATCACCGTTGTCCTTGATCATCGCATCAATGCGCAGGAGGGTCTCGGCATCGCCGAGAGTCGCCGATTGCCGGCCTTCGGCCCGGGCGTTCTGGACCAGTTGGCGCAACAGCCACAAGTACTCGTAGTCCTCCAATCCGTCCCGCAGCGCCTTGAGGCGAATCGACGGGTAGGGCACGCCCCCGGGTCCCGGATAAAGTAGATAGCCATCGCCGTTGTAGCGGCCGAACGTATTGGGATCCCACGGAACGTCGGGCCACATCGGTCCTTTGCCGGTACGACGCACGTTCTTCCCCCAGGAGACCGGCGACCAGTATTCGAACCCATCCGCCTTATATTTCCAGCAGAACATCGGGAGCATGCGGGCGTCGATCAGCGGGTACTCGATGAACAGATTGGGGTGGACCTTCGGGTAGCAGCAAACGGCCAGCCAGACCGCGGTTCCTTTCGCTTGCATGGCGGCAACACCCGTTTGGTGATATTGGGCGACATAAACGTCGAACACATCCACGCAGTCGGCAAGTGCCTTGACGCCGGCCGGTTGATTGAGACACTGGAGAATACGCAGCTCCGGCGCGATACGCTTGACGGCTTTCGCAATCTTCCGCACTTCACCCCAGTGTCGCTTGGGCGCTTCGTCGTAAGTATAAACGTACGCTTTGTCGATCCAGCCTTTTTCACGAAGATGGTCCGCATAGGCTTTGAGTGTCTGCGTGAAACTGGTAATGAATTGGGCGCTATAGGTGTCTTTGTGTTGGCGTTTCAGATTCGGCGCGGTTCCCATGATGAACGCGTTCATCCCCCGGTCAAGGAGGTACTCGAGATTCTGGTCGATAGCGCTGAAATCATAACCGCCACGGAACCGGCGGACGTGGTTGGCCACGTCGCCGCCCGGTCCGAGCCGATGGTCGAGCAACATATCCCAAAACCGGCGTGTAGCCGCCGCGTGCGCACGTTGCCCGGCGGGCGTTTTGCGGTCGAACCCATAGTGATGCGGAAACCACCCGAACCCGTTGAACCAGGTCAGTGTATGCAGGTGCGTTTGGTCCGGAACCACGAAATCCCACACGGTAACGGTCAGCGAGACTTCCGTGTTGGCCAGCCCGTCCGCAACGACAGTGACCGTGCCCCGATACGTTCCCGGCCGCGTGTTCTTGGGCGTACGCAATGAGATCCACGCGGGAGTTCGCGAGTGGCTCTTCACGGTGAACGGCCCCGCCGGCATAAGCGGGTCCGGATACCAACCCACGCGCGGCACGGGGTAGTCCGGCGTGAACGTCGTTTCCACGAAATCCACGCGCCGCCAGGACCATTGTTTCGCCGGTATCACGGCGCCATCGGGCCCGTGCAAATCGGAGAACACGAGGTCACTCACTCGGACGTCGCGCCACGGCGCCTCGATGATGACCTGCGCGTCCTCGACCTCGTTGCGTGCCAGTGAAATCTCCAGTCTCCGTTTCAGCTGCTCCGCCGGCTGGTAGTCCGTGTCCGGAAACACCTTGACCAGCGCGCTGGCGGTGTCCGTGCGGTAACCGGCCGAACGGGGCGGCTCGACAATGTCTTTCGGCCGCGGCGGTCCCAAGGCGGGGGCGGACGGACTCTCGGCCAGTTGATTCACGTCGACCCTTTCCACGACCATGTCATCGATCCAAATCGAACCGGTTGTCTTCGAGTAGATAAAGACGACGAGGGTCTGGCCATCGGCACGCACGCGCCGCGCCGGCACGACACAGCGTTTCGTAATCTGTTTCCAATCATAGGTTCCACCCGGGATGTTCAATCCGTCCCAGCCGTCACCCGGCGTGCCTTCGTAGTTCAGGCGCACGTTGCCACCGGAAGCACCGAGTGCCTTGATCCAGAACGAGACCTTTAGGATGGTGCCGGGCATCGCCTTGAATGGGGTCGAGGCGATGCCACCGCGTCCTTTTCGCGCGCAGCGGATCTCGATCGAGTGCCTGCCGCGATGCGCTTGGTCGGACAGATGGACCGTGTATTGCCCGCCATCCCATCGACCGCCAAATACCCAACCCGCCACCGGCGTGTCGGTCATGCCCGGATAAAAACTCCGTTCCAGCTCCGTCAGCCCATCCCGAAACGGTTTGCTCGCGGCTTGTTCAAGACCGCCGTTGGCGATCAGGTTCCCATCCGCCACTGCCGCCTGGAACAGCACCCACAGCATCCAAACAGAGCGCGCGATCACCGTTCTCATTGGTCGGTCCTTGTGTTGGTAGCCATTTCCCCGCCACTCACTCGATTCAACAGCGGGCATCAGGCCTTGCATTATCCCATGTTTCGCCGCGTCCTGCAATGAAGTCCACGGGTGAGGCAGCCGGTAACGAATTCACGAGGACTATCAAGAAATGGACAAACTCGCCCACGCATGTTATCAATAGTAATCGCGTTATTCAATCACAACGCTGGTACCAGAGAAAGATCGGACCCGACAATGGACCAAATCACACGACGCCAACTTTGGCAGAAGATCGCACGCGCCGGCGTGGCAGCCTGGACGATGCCGCAAGTGTTTTCGAGCAACCCGGTTCTTGCATCGGAAACCGGGAACGTACCGTGGCAGCGCCGCACGTACGATCCCGATTGGGCTTCGGTCGCACCATTACGCACGCGGCGCATCGAGTATGCGAAAAACAAGTCCGACGCGGCCAACGGTACGTTGTTGTTTCAAGCACTCGGCAGCCTGCGCCCCGGTGACCGTCTGGAGATCGACCCTGGGCGTTACATGATCGCCCCGAAAGTCTCGCTCAATTTACGCGGCACGGCGCGCGCCCCGATCTGGATCGTCGGTACCAACCCGGAGAAGCCCCCGGTCATTACACGCCCCGACGCCCGGCAGAACCTGCTGAACATCGGCGAGCGCGGTCCGTGCCGTTTCCTGGCCCTGCGCCATCTCGAGCTTACCGGCGGTAGCGTCGTGATTCGATTCTACGATTGTGCCAATGTGTGGCTGGACCGTTGTCAGCTGCACCACGGCCAGCATGGGGGCATCACGGTCAACAGTCACAACACCGAACAGATGCATATCACGCGGAATCATATGCACGACTTCCATGCGGGGACCAGCGAGGGCATGTATCTGGGCGCCAACTACGGTAAGTCCATCATGCGCGACTCGGTGATCGCCGCCAACCACGTGCACGATTGCGGCGGCGAGCAAGGTGATGGAATCGAACTGAAGCAAGGCTCGTTCAACAACTGGATCGTGGCCAACCATGTTCATGATACTCACTACCCGTGCATCATCGCGTACGGTACGGCCGGCAAGGGAGTCAACGTGATCGAACAGAATATCTGCTACCGCAGTGGCGATAACACAATGCAGGTGCAGGGCGAGGCCATGATACGCAACAACCTGATCATGGCGGCCGGCGGCGCGGGTTTCGCCAGCACCGACCATCAGGGCAAAACGCGGCTCCTGCAATTCGTCCATAATACGATCATCACGCAACGAACCGGCGCGAATCTATCGAGTTGGAACGGGCGGGAAGCGATGGTTTTCGCGAACAACGCAGTCTACAGTCGCACGGGAACCGCGATTCGCTTTCCACGTGGCGCCGCCGGTGTCACGGTCGCGGGCAACGTGGTCCTTGGCGACGTCCAAGGAGTCCGCACGGGTTGCCGGCGCGGGCATGGACTCGCGGACTTCCAAAACGTCGCATGGAATGGCGACCAACGCGATGCGGCGCCCGCGCCCGGCAGCGCGCTGGTCGGGCATGCCGATCCAAAGTACCTCACGAAACTCGATCTGCACGGAACGGCGCGCGATCGGGATCGCACGGTTGGCTGCTGCCGGCAGGTCCAGGTGAGAGAAGAGAGGTAAGAGAGGAGAGGTAAGTGGTGAGAGACTCTTCCTTGTCACCGCACGGGCTCTTTTCCGCTTCCGCGATGGACGAAGCGAGTCGATTGTATTGTGGTGCAGGCGTCTCGCCTGCTCGGTGGTGCGGGCGTCTCGCCTGCACCACAATGCTCTCCAAAACGCGCAAAACGCAGCCGCGCTAACTCTGGACAGTTGGCATCCCGTGTGGCGTCGGATGACGTGTTTGGTCAAGCCCGGGAAGTCGAGTGCACCGACAGGCGACGGGCGTTGCCGGACCCATGTACCGGTTTGCAAACGGCATAAAAACCGGATACGGCTCCTCTGGCGTCAACCCCAATCTTTTAACAGCCCAGCGTAGCCCCACCCATCCAACAAATCACCAGGGGCTCGCGTCTTAACGTCCGCCAAAGGCGGATCCCACCCGGTCATGAGACATGCGCGCACGGTGCGCGCATATGGTAGCCCAAGAATCTAACAACACGAACGACGAGACCCAATACAAAACCTGACTCAACATCATCAGATGTTCGCCCAAGCCAAGCATTGACAAACCAATAGCGAAAAAAAGTGGCGTTGTCCAATTAAGGTCTCTGATTCCACATCTTCTTGCCTTCACATGTTCTTGCCCCCTCCACAAACACAACGCCGACGACCATTAGCCCCGCGCCTCAATGCACGACAAAGGGGTCTTGCACATTCGCGGCCGATCGCGAATCATGGCTGACACGGGGCGATTGACGAGTCTGACGCGATATCCGTGTTTTTTTGCAAGGATCCAACAAATGGCGACACTGGCACTATTGGGCGGTCCGAAGACCAAAACCAAGCCGTTTCCACCTTGGCCGTTCCATGACCAGCGCGAGCGGCGGGTACTGCTGGACGTGTTGGACAGTGGCGTGTGGTGGCGCACTCCGGGCACGAAGACGCTCGAATTCGAACAGGCGTTCGCCCGTTATCATCAGTCGCGGCATGGGATCGCGGTGACCAACGGCACGCACGCCCTCGAAGTCGTCTTGTCGGCGCTTGGCATCGGTCCGGGAGACGAGGTGATCGTGCCCGACTACACATTCGTGGCGACTGCTAGTTCCGTGCTGTTTGCCGGTGCGATGCCCGTGATGGTCGATGTCGATCCGGAGACTTACTGCATGGTGCCGGAGTTTGTCGAGCAGGCGATCACGTCGCGCACGAAGGCGATTCTGGTGGTGCATCTTGGCGGCCATCCGGCGGATATGGACCGATTGCCGAAAATCGCGCGACAGCATGGCGTGACGCTGGTCGAAGACTGCGCCCATGCACATGGCAGCCAATGGAATGGACGTAGCGTCGGCACGTTCGGCGTGGCCGGCACGTTCAGTTTTCAAGAAAGCAAACTCATGACGGCGGGGGAGGGCGGCGCGATCGTAACGAGCGATGACGAGTTCGAGCGGCTTGCGCGATCCGCCCACGATTGTGGCCGCCTGCCCGGCAAATGGTTCTACAGTCACTATATGTATGGATCCAACTACCGGCTCAGCGAGTGGCAAGGCGCCGTGTTGGGCGTGCAATTGGAACGGCTCGACGAGCAAACTCGACGCCGGCACGAAAACTCGCTGCTGCTCGATCAACTGCTGGCTGATATCGATGGGATCACGCCCCAACGATTGGACGCGCGGTGCACCAGAAACGGTCATTACGCCTACATTTTTCATTACGATAAGGCCAAGTTCGCGGATGTGCCGACCGCGCGATTTATTGAAGCCATGCTTGCCGAAGGGATCCCAAACCAGGCGGCGTACCCGCCCGTCCATGCGCTGGACCTGTTTCAATACGGCGCCTATCGAACGCGCCTGAGTGGGGAACAGGCGAACGAAGAGCACCCGTTCCTGTTCGCGGTGTATCCGGAAACGACGCGTGCCGCATGGGAAACGTACTGGGTGCCGCAGACCGCGCTGCTCGGCGATCAACAGGATATGCACGAAATCGCCGCGGCGATCCAGAAGATCCAACAAAACGCCCGGCAACTGGCGTAGGTGCGCCCTGGAGGACTCGCGGAGAAGATTGGGCAAGAATAGGGGAAGGGAGAATAGGGGAAGGGAGGATGTAGGAAGCAAGAATATGAGGGGGCGAGAATATGGGAATGTGTCCCGAGATGCGGCGTCTGGCATGTACGATGGACGTCCACGTCCGTCGAAGAACCGGATGGACGCTCCAGGTTGGCAGTCTTAACACGGCCGCCTACTCAAATTGAAAGAGAGAGAATCCAAAGGAGAGACAACCACGAATAGTACGAATCAACACGAATGACGGAGAAGAAACGACGAAAAGACTTTGCTATATAGTGTTGTTTTGATGCACGGTAACTGTTCACGGACCAGAAGAAAAAGAACACTAATCGACGCTAATCCTCGCT
>CAZSOG010000206.1:0-7437 GCA_964607555.1 uncultured Pirellulaceae bacterium
GAACTTGTACGCGCGGTTGGACAAGCTGTTCCTGAAACTCTTCCTGGAAGAAGAGGATCTGCATTTCTACGCGCTCATTGACGCGAGCGTCTCGATGGACTTTGGCGACCCGACGAAACTCTATTTTGCCAAACAGTTAGCTGCCGCCCTCGGTTTTATTGGCCTGGTGCGCGCCGACCGCGTCAAGATCGAGCCACTCGGGGCCGCACATGCCAATCCGGCCCGCGCGCTGCGCGGCCGGCGGAGCCTCTGGCAGATGCTCGATTACCTGGATGGTATCACGCCGCAATGGAATGTCCCGCTGGCGGACGGGGTGCGCGAGTTTTGCTTGCGTAACACGGGCAAGGGGATCCTCGTGCTGATTACCGACCTGCTTGACAAGTCCGGGTATCAGCAGGCACTACGCGTTCTGATGGCACAACGCATGGATGTCTATGTTGTCCACGTACTTTCGCCCGAGGAGTTGCACCCGGAGATTCAGGGCGATCTGCGACTGGTCGATTGCGAGGATGGAGATGTCGCGGAAATCACCGTCAGCCGGCCGCTGTTGAACCGCTATCGGCAGACGCTCGACACGTTCGTCGACGACGCGCGCCGGTTCTGCACGCGCCGAGGTATTGGCTATCTCATGACGAGTACGGAGGTGCCGGTCGAGCAGATCGTGTCGAACTACTTGCGGGTACGGGGGCTGGTGCGATGAGTCTGCTCAACACGCTGGTCTGGTGGCAATGGACTTTGTTGGGGCTTGTGCCCGCCGGTATCATCCTGCTCTATTTCTTGAAACTGAGGCGGCAGCCGTTGGCGGTGCCCAGCACGTACTTGTGGAGCCGCACGATCGAGGATCTGCATGTCAATTCGATCTGGCAGCGTTTGCGGCGGAACCTGCTTCTGCTCCTCCAGATCCTGCTGGTTCTGCTGGTTGCCAGCGCGCTGCTGCGACCCGGCTGGCGCGGCGTTCAGCTGACCGGAAACCGGTTTGTTTTCGCCATCGATAATTCCGCGAGCATGAGTGCGAAAGACGTGCCGCCCAACCGCTTGACGGCCGCGAAACGCGAAGCCACGAAACTGGTCGATCAGATGAGTAGCGGGGATGTGGGCATGGTCATCGCGTTCTCCGACACGGCACAAGTCGTGCAGACCTTTTCGGAGAGCCGCCGCGCGCTGCGCCGCCGGATCCAGCAGATCCAGCCCAGCGGCCGGCCGACCGATGTCTACGAAGCGCTCCGCGCCGCCTCCGGCCTGGCCAATCCAAACTACACGCGTCTCCAAGACGAGCAGGCGGTCGACGAGGCCATGCCGGCGACTTTGTACTTGCTCAGCGACGGTCGCTTCCCCCCGCTCCGTGATTTCTCGTTGGGGAACCTCGAACCGGTCTACCTGCCGATCGGTACACCCGGCAGCCACAACGTTGGGATCGTCGCCTTTTCCACCGATCGAAATCCGGAAAAACCAGATCAGCTTCAGGCCTTCGCGCGGGTGCGGAATGACTCCGACCAGCCCGCGACCGTCGACCTCGAGCTATTCCTGGACGGCGTTTCGGTCGATGTGGCTGAATTGACGGTCCCCGCCAAGCAGAGCGGCGGGTGGACGTTCGATTTGCCCGATCTGGACGAAGCGGAATTGAAGCTGGTGATGACACCGGCGGACGCGCTGGACGTCGACAATACGGCCTACGCCGTCGTTAATCGCCCCCGCCCGGCGAACGTGCTCGTGATCACCGCGGGCGACACGCCACTTGAATTGGCCATGCAAACGGACGAAGCCAACAAGATCGCACACGTTACGATCGCCCGTCCCGACCTTCTAAAAGAGAGTACGCACCAGACCCAGGCCGAGGCCGGCGCGTATGACTTGATCGTGTATGATCAGTGCGCGCCGGCGCGGATGCCGGCCGCCAACACCGTGTTCATCGACGCCCTGCCGCCGGGCGACCAATGGCGAACGACGCACCCAGCGGGTGGCCGCGACATCATTGATATTGATCGCGTTCATCCATTAACACAACTCGTTGACATGGACAATGTGAAAATCGCCGACGCCCTGCGGCTGCAGCCACCACCTGGCAGCACGGTCTTGATGGACGCCGCCATTGGTCCCGTCTGTGCCGTCGCCCCGCGTGGCAACTTTGAGGACGTGGTCCTCGGCTTCGCGCTGGTGGACTCGCGCTCCGGCGCGCCCAGTGCCAATACCACCTGGCCGCTGCGGCCCAGCTTCCCCGTGTTTGTGCTCAACGTCTTGCGTTATCTGGGGGGTACGCACGGGGCTTCCAACAGCACAAGTGTTACACCTGGAAAGCCGGTGCCTCTGCAGGTGCCAAGCTACGTGGACCAGCTGTCCGTCGAGGGGCCTGCCGGCCAGCAGTTCACACTGGATCGACAGGGCCAAAGTTCACTCGTGTTCACGAATACCGCGCAACTTGGAATCTACCGCGTGTTCGAAGGCGCCAGCCAGACGCCGATGCAGCGGTTCGCCGTCAATTTACTGGACGAGCAAGAGAGCCGGATCCAACCGCGCGCCGATCTGACGTTCGGCCACGAGACGATTCGCGGCACGTCCCATTTGCAAGCCATTCGCCGCGAGTTGTGGAAGTGGATCGCGCTGGCTTGCCTCGGCGTGCTCATGCTCGAATGGTATATCTACAATCGACGCTTAACACCGTACCGGCGTTAGCGACCTTATGGGCGGAAATTTGCTGATCTTGAGTCAAGTTTTTGGGGCGGAATATCTCATCTTGAAATGCCTTCGACTTTTCTACGACCTGCCGGATTTATGTTGCGTGTTGCAGACTATCTAGGGCGGTATTATTAGTGTTGATCAGTGAAGATTAGTGTTCCTTGATAGCAGGTGTCGTGAACGGTTACCTCCCATTTTCCGCACTTCTCGGACACAATATATTGAAGCTAGCATACAAAGCATGCACAATATAGGCTCTTCTTATGACATAATATTGTCATCTAGGCTGCGTTTAATTCGTGGCAGTTTTTGCGTCCGCGCTACATATTGTGCATGCATGAAAGTGCTTGCACAACATGCTGTGCGATAATTCAAAATAAATTCGCTCGAGAAGTGCGGAAAGTACCTTACCTAGATTCTTAGTCTGCAGGATGCGCGCACGGAGCGCGCATGTTTTGTGACCGGTTGCGGGCGCAGCCCGCGTCAGGCCAACAGTTGTTTGCTGTGGCGGCGCAACGCGTCGAGCAACTGGTCCAGGTGATCCGGTGTCGTCAGCGGGTTCATCACGGTCGTCCGCAACGCACCCACGCCATTGAGTTTGGTCGAGACAATGTAAAATTCACTGGACTCGACCAGCCTCCGGCGCAACTCCAGCTGGAATTGCCCGACCCGGTCGGGCGGCGCGTCGCGCAGCGCGTCGGGCATGTGCCGGAACACCACGATGTTGCACTGCGGCTGGTGCAGCGGCACGAAATCGTCGGCTTCCACCAACTTCTCGTACAACACGCGGCCCATCGAAAAGGTCACGTCAACCATATCGGCGAACAACGATCGGCCGAACATGGACCAGAGTCCCCACAGGCCGAATGCCGCGGCGCGTTTGGTGCATTCCAGGTTGCGCATGCCACTGTCATACTCGGCAAGTCCGGGTGCTGTTGGATCAAACAGATAGGGTGCGTCCTGGCGAAATGTCTCGAAACGATGTGCTCGATCGCGTAGAAACACGAACGCGCACAAGGCCGGCACGAAGAGCATTTTATGCGCGTCCCAGATCAGGCTGTCCGCCAGGTCAAGTCCACGCACCAAGTGGCCGTATTGCGTGCTCAAGCATGCGCTGCCGCCATGCGCCGCGTCGACATGCAACCAGACATGAAAACGCTGACAGATATCGGCGATCTCGGGCAGCGGATCAAACGCGCCAATCGGGGTCGAGCAAGCGCAGGCAACGACGGCGATCACGGGTCGACCGTCACGGCGTAGCTGGCCGAGCATATCTTCCAGCCGCGCCGGGTCCATGCGCCGTTGTTCATCCAAGCCGACGCGCAACACGTGCCGCGTCCCCAGGCCGAGCACGCCCGCGGCGCGCGTCACCGAATAATGCGCGTCGCCATGCACGACGATAACCGGTGGCCGAGTCGTTTGACCCACACCGGCCTCCCAGCATCCGTCGATGGCGACGTTCCGCGCGGTCAACAACGCGGTCAAATTCGCCAGCGATCCGCCATGCGTCGCCAGGCCGGAGAAATCGCCCGGAGTCCAACCAATTTGACTGCCCAACTGATCCACCAGCGCACACTCGGCCGCCGTGGCCCAGGGGCCCATTTCATAAATGGCCATGGCCTGATTGGTGATCGCGCCCAACGCGTCAAACAGTCCCGCCACCGGCGACGGAACCGCCACCTGATGGCCGATGTAGCGCGGATCGTGCAGACGATGGCCTCGGTCGAGCGATTGCTCGACCAATTCAGCAAACCGATCCCGCAGCGCGCTCGGTGTCGCATCGCCGCGCAGTGGCGCGTTCAGCAGCGCGGCCGCATCACGAACGTTGGTCTTCGGTTCGATCCAGGGAAGTACCGCGCCGGTCGATTGCTCCGCTTGACGGAAGTACTCGCCCAGCTGGTCGATCATATAGTGCCCGAGTGTCCGAACCATGTCCGGATCATAGGCGACTTGAATTCGATCGCGTGCGGCATGCATCATCGGTTGCGTCGTCATTCTCACCGTCCCAAAGCTGACCAGTTCCCCACGTCTTATTCCGGCACCACTTGCCACTCGAGCATGCCGCCCGACCAATCCGGCTGAAGCTGGACCTCCAGACGCAGGGCCGCCGTCGTGACGGCGGGAAAACTCAGTTTGTTGAATCGATCCTTGGCGACGCCGACTTCGGTGTGTCCCGCGACCGGTACCCATTGGCCGCGTGCGTCCCGGTACAAGACGCGACACATCTTGGGCACACGGCAGTTGCCATGGCCCGTATCATCGAACCAATAGACGGCGACGCCGGCGACTTGACGCGGTTTATCAAACCGATATTCCACCCATTCCTGGGTACCGCGGTGGTCCCACCACGTCATGCGCGGCAGACTCTGGTCGTCGGATCGTTGCGGCAAACGCCGGTCGCATAGCGCGTTGACCGTGTCGCCGCGCCAACAGTGCGAGGCATGTGGATGATAGGAAAGCGGCTGCGGAGGCGCCGTCCAATGATGCACATCGGGGCCGTCACCAATCTCCGGGAAGGCCGCGATACGCAGCCGGGCGGCGCCCATCGGGATTAACGTGATCGTTTCAACCGGCTGATCCGACCACACCGGGCTGGGCTGCAGCTTCCCCACCATCTTCAGGTAATCCAGTTGCCATTCGGGAATTCGCTTGCCTTTCGCCAAGAGCTCGATGGGCGTGCCCTCCTGAGTAAACGGCATATCGTTTTGAGGCCAGGGACGCTGCACGACCTTGAACGACTCGGCCGGTGATTTCTTGTCCACCAGCAGACCGTAATTCCAGGGCGTGGTCGGCCGAATCTCGATGTCCGGCCACCGATCTGAACCGCCGACCCGCACGTATTTCTCGCCAATTTTCAGCGCATACGTAAGCGGGCCACGATCAACCGAAATGCTGTTCTGATTCTGCTGCCAACGGCGGATCCGAATGGCCATCGGCAAGTGGATCCGCACGGTGTCGCCGTCGGACCATGTGCGGGTCAAGACAATGAACTGGTCTGGCTTGCCGGCCGCGTCGACCGGTTGATCGTTGATCCACAGCTGCGCACCGGCGCACCAACCAGGGACACGCAAATAGAGTGGAAAAGCGACGTCGCGGCCGGGTGTGCCGATTCGCAATGAAATATCTTCGGTAAACGGATAGTCGGTTGTTTCGCGGACCGTCACTTCGCTGCCGTCGCCGACGCGCGCGGTGACATCGCAATTGTTGTAAAGGACGGCGGCCAGTCCGTTGTCCGGCGTCGCGTACCACAGGTGCACCGTGTAGTAGGGCCAGCCATGCCCAAAATTGTGTTGGCAGCAACGGTGCATGTTGGGACTCATCAAGAACATGGGACCCCCATTCTGCACGCCAGGACTCTTGCTGGACCGGTCCGAGATCGCCTGATTCGGCGCCGTCAAGTAACGCAAGCCGCGGAAGTTCGCCAGAATGGCGGCCGGCAGCGAATTAAACGTGACATCCTCGCAGCGATCGGCCCATAACAAATCGCCGGTGATGGCAAGCAGGGTTTCCTGAGACAGCATCATCTCGACGATGCCGCACGTTTCAATCGCTTGACGCGGACCGTGGAAACCGACTCGGCAATTCTCGTCGCCGCCGAACATCCCACCGGGCACCTGGCCGTACATCGAGAAGATCTTGTTGTAATTGCGGTAGCTGGCGTGCAGATGCTTTGGATCTTGCGACTGGACATAGTATGTCGTGGGTCCGCCAAACGCCTGGGACATGTTCACGTTATGCCAGTTGGCCACGCCATCGGTCCAGTTCGCCGTATGCCGGTGGATCTTGCTGGCCAGGTCCAGCAGCCATTGCTTACCGGTCCGATTGTACAACCAGTAGACGCTGTACAGGTTGTCCGCGGCGCGCTGCTGCTGCCAGAACGGTGGCAGGAACTGGTCCTCGGGGACCGCCAACTCCCAGCGAAAGTACTTTTCCATAAGGTCCAAGACACGCGCATCGCGGGTCCGGTCATAATAGGTTTGCAGGCAGAACAACATGATCATATTCGGCCAAAGGTCGACGGGCCCTTGGGTGCTGCGCACGGTGGCACGCGTGTTCCGTGGCCCGAACCAGCCATCCGGCTGCAGGCTGTTCAGCGCCCCGTCGATCCACTGATGTGCCTCCTTGATCATCGCCGGATCGTCGAGAAGATAGGCGTTGATAATATACCCTTTGAGCCAATAGGGCACCTCTTCCCAGCCATGACTGCCTTGCCCTTGGGGGCTCAGCCAGGCATTGTCTTTCTTCGCCAGAAAACGGCTGATTTCGCCCAGGTGGCCGTGGAATCCCGCCGCCTGCAGCTCGAGCTGTTTGCGCAACCAGCCACGTGGCGTCACGGTACCGACCGGCAGTTCCACGAGTGGTGTTGAAAGCAGCGGCGCGCGATAGCCCGCGTAGAAGTCATTGCGGTCGGCAGTGGGTGGGTGTGGCAAAACCGCGACCGATTCGGCGACCGCCGCTTGAGGGACCGTTGCCGCCAATGTCCCGCACGCCAGACCCACCAGGCAAGTCGAAATCACGTCGCGCGCGGTTCGCCACATCATCGTTTGTCGCTGCAACATATTGGTTTCCTTATCGTTGGCGGGTATGTGGCGTACATGGCGTCGTACACAGGACTCCGATCCCCGCACTCGGCCAACAAAGAGGCTCGTTGGCGGGAATGTCGGCGGGCTTTCATATTCTTGCCACAAGATATTCTTACCGCCTCTTCGCACGCCGCCACACGACCACGGATCCGCGCAGAAGATGTGGCAAGAATATTACTTG
>CAZSOG010000207.1:0-7432 GCA_964607555.1 uncultured Pirellulaceae bacterium
CTCTCGGATCAAACGCCTCCGTAGGCGTACTAGGTCTGTTCTCCGAACGGACCGCAACCCCGCCCCAACCGCATGCCCCCGCGCACCTCCCCGACGCCTGGCCGAGCAACGCGAATGCCAAGCTCCTCCCCGTCCCATGCGTAGTCCGACTCAAAAACTTGACTCAAGTGCAACAATTTTCGGCCCATAAGGCATCTAACTTCCATTCTGGCCAACGGCATTGCGCTGCAGAATCGACCGCCACAGCGCGTAGCCACCGACCTGGTTGCCGTGGCCGGTCCGCGTCCGCATAATATTCTACAGGCGGTTAGGTTCGTCCGACTGGATAGTAAATTGACGCGGTCCGTTCTCCCGCTGGTCGAACTAGCACAGGACATTTCAAAGTGGCGGCGGCATATAATACACAGGTTCGATGAACAAACCGTTGATTCGTCTCCGTGATACGCTGTACGGCTTGTCGCAAGACGGCCTCGGCGGGGCGTCTATCGCTGCACCGGCGGACGTGGACGTCCATCGTACGTGTTGGAAACCGAGTTTTGGGACAGCACCTTAGTTGGTCACCAGCGTGGAAGGAACAAAACCATGTATTTGCATCGTGTGTGCACGGTTCTCGGAGTGTGTCTGGCTGTTCTTTGGGCGACGTCGATCACGGCGGCCGGCACGTTGTGGCTGGACGAGTTGGATATGGGCCAAGTGGCCCAGGATTGGGGTAAGGCCCATCGAAACCAATCGGTCGACGGGCATCCTCTGCGTATTGGCGGCCAGTCATTCGAACGTGGTGTCGGTACCCATGCCAACAGCATCCTCGTGCTTCGTCTGGATGGCGGCAAGGTGCGCGTGTCGGGAAGTGTTGGCGTGGACGAGGAGGTGGCTAAAGGCTACGGGAGCGTGCAGTTTCAAATCCTGGCCGATGGGAAACTCGTTTGGGAATCTCCAGTCCTCAAGAGTGGCCAGCCAGTGAAACCGTTGGACCTGAACCTCGCGCATGCCGAGTCACTTGCGCTGGTGGTCGCGGACGCTGGCGACGGGATTGACTACGACCACGCGGACTGGGCGGAAACACGCATTGAGTACACCGGCAAGAAGCCGGTGGTCGCGGTACCCGATCGGCCCGAGCGCGTGGTGTTGACACCGCCCGCGTCCGCGACACCGAAGATACACGGGCCGGTGGTCTTTGGCGTGCGTCCCGGTCGCCCATTTCTTTTCAGAATCCCGGCGACGGGTACACGCCCCATGCGTTTCAGCGCTGCCGGCCTTCCGGCCGGCTTGTCGGTCGACGCGCACACCGGCATCATCACCGGCCAATTGGACAAGCCAGGCACCTGGACGGTGACGCTCGAGGCGACTAGTGAACTGGGGAGCGACCAGCGGACCTTGCGCATCGCGGTCGGCGACACGATCGCGTTGACGCCACCTCTGGGCTGGAACAGCTGGAACTGTTGGGCATGCAGTGTGGACGACACCAAAGTGCGCGCCGCCGCTCGTGCGATGGTTGACAGCGGCCTGGCCGATCATGGTTTCACCTACATCAACATCGACGACTGCTGGCATGGCAAGCGCGATGAATCGACAGGTGAAATCCAGCCGAACAAGAAGTTCCCGGATATGAAGGCGTTGGCCGACTACGTTCACTCGTTGGGCCTGAAGCTCGGCATCTACACGGATTGCGGACCGAAGACGTGTGCCGGCTACGAGGGCAGCAAGGGCCATGAAGAACAGGACATGATGACCTATGCGAAGTGGGGCATTGATTACGTAAAAATCGACTGGTGCAACACGAAGGGGATGGACCCGGAGAAATCCTACGCCGTCTTCGGTCGCGCGCTCGAGAAATGTCCGCGCGACATCGTCTTCAGTATTTGCGATTGGGGAGTCAAGCAACCGTGGACGTGGGGCACGCGTGTCGGCGGGAATGCGTGGCGAACGACCGGCGATATCCGCGATACGTGGGGCAGCATGGCGTCGATCGGTTTTGGTCAGGCGGATCTTGCCAAGTACGCGAGCCCGGGACATTGGAACGATCCGGACATGTTGGTGGTCGGCAAAGTCGGCTGGGGCCCGAAGCTGCACGATAGCCATCTCAACGCGAATGAACAGTACACGCACATCAGTCTCTGGTGCATGTTGTCCGCGCCACTGCTGATCGGGTGTGACATGTCCAAGCTGGACCCGTTCACGCTGAACCTGCTTTCCAACGACGACGTATTGGCGATCGATCAGGAGCCCCTGGGACGCCAGGCGCGCCGCGTGGCCAAGACGGGGTTCGCGGAAGTGTGGGCGAAGGATCTGCAAGACGGTTCGAAGGCGGTCGCCCTGTTCAATCGGGGGCTGCTGAAATGCGACGTCACGGCGACCTGGAAGCAACTTGGCATCGAAGGCCCACAGACCGTTCGTGACCTATGGCGGCAGAAGAACATCGGGGTCATGACGCGCCAATTCCAGGCGACCGTGCCGCCACACGGCGTGGTTCTGGTCCACTTGAGCGCCGGCCACTGAGGCAACTGATCCGAGTTGATTCGAAACCGAGCCACGCGTGTCCCGCGTGCGCTATTTGAAATCTTACGCAAATGCGTCACAATGATATAGTATGACGTGGAGGAATGGATGGCGTACTATTTCTTTGTCTGGACTCCGGATATCATCGATCACTTGGCGGACCATGGCGTCACGCCAGAGGAATTCGAAGAGGTCGTCGGCAATCCAGAGTACGAAGACGTCAGCCGTTCGACGGGCAACCCGGTGGCATTTGGTTTTACCTCCACGGGTCGAAACCTCTGCTGTGTTTTCAAGCGGTTTGACGACGATTTGATCGAACCAGTGACCGCGTTCGACGTGGGAGACTAATTATGCAATTAACGCCAGAGCAACGCGAACAGATCCGGGCGGCGAAGGCGGCTGGAGAAGTGCGCGTGACAGTCCATTCCACGCCACGACAGAAGGCCGCATGGGAATCGATCGTCCAACAGGAAGAGGCTGGCAAGCAAGAGAACATTGCTCATTTGCGGAAGATTAGAGCAGCGGCCAAACAGCGGGGGTTCTTCGGTGACGTGCGCCGCGCCATTGTGTTTTCGCAACGTGCTGCTGATGATTTAGCGGACGCGATCGGCGTGGACACGCGTCTGCTATCCGACTTCCGGGCTGGTGACGCGGATCTGCCACCCGCGGCCTTGGAGCGTCTGGTCGAAACCCTTGGCCTGCGTCTCATGCAGGAGATCCCACGTGCCATGAAAGCATGAGAGATACGCACGGTGGGGCCCGTGCGGGGTCGGGAGCCCCGTGCCCACTCCAGTGAGTAGATAAGTAGATAAGATAGTACGACTCAGCGACCGACATGGCCGTCACCGCGCGAAATGCTCAATTCTCCCGAACGACCATGCCGCCACGCCACCTGAACTTCACTTGCCTGGAATCCAGCATATGGACTTGCGGCCCATCCGGAATGTGGGTCCGCAGTTGGAAGTCGGAATCGGAAAGCGCGGCAACATGAATGTCGGCAAGATCAACGTCGGCAAACAGTGTCGCCTTCTCCGTCTCGAAAAAGTGGACTTCGTTGGCTCCCGTTTCCCCAACCGCAATGACTTCCACGGAAACGAAAGGCCCGTGTTTCACCGCTCGAATACCCGGCGGTAGTGCCACCTTTCCTTGGGGATGTGAACTCTCGCAACGGAATGAATCGGGAATCCAGACACCATTATGGTCGCTCGCGTGGTCAACAGCGTAGCAACGGTCGGTGTTTTCACGCCCGGCGTAACGAACGGGCAGATGTGGGCGGCAGTTACGCGCAGTGGTGGGCATTCAGCTAGCCCGATTTGCCGAGCCAGTTGCGCCGCATCTTCGGCAAGCGCCGGGGCTGGCGTCTGACTACCGGCAATCAACGAGAATATCCGCATGTGTCGACGCACGGCCACACCGACAAAAACGACTGTCCCGATAGCCCACGCTGTCAGCAGCCAAAGCTGCCAATTCGCTGCAAGCGCGTCCCACATGCCTCGTCCGCGGTACTGGCCGAGAACACCGCCCCGAGCGGGTGACAGCGGAAGCACCGTCGGGTCAATCGGCGACGTGTATCCACCGGGAAACAGCGAACTGGCGGGGGCAGGCTCGGCGCCTCCAGCAAGTTCGTCTGGCGTACTCTCCACCTGGCTGGTCACCAAGAACCGATCCAAGGGCACATGGACGACTGGCAGGGTAACAAGCTTGATTAGCACAAGTAGCCAAAGGGCATGGGCCAAGTGGGGGCTTCGCCAAATTCGAGTTATCGCCATGACAAGTACTGCCAGGCAACCCGCCAACACAACATTTGAGGCAACGCACGAAAGGAAAGCGGCCATCCGAGTGGCCTCCTACTCATCAAGTAAACGGCGTATTTGTTCTTTTTCCTTTTTGCTCAGTCGCTTGGCCTGTACGAGGTGCACCACAAACGGCGAGAGCGACCCTCCAGACAGTTTGCTCGCGAACTCCTCCAGTTGCATCCCAGCAATTTCTTCGCGTGTTACTGCGGATCTAAACTGATGCACCGAGTTGCTCCGGTCCCGGTTCACCATGCCCTTCTCTTCCAGTCGGGCAATCAACTTCTGCACCGTTCCCATCGACGAGCGGTTGATTTCGTTATATAGCTGCGCAGTCAGCGCGCGGGACGTGAGCGGCTGATGCAGCCATAAAACCTTCAGCACTTCCAGTTCGGCCTCGGTAATGACGGACTTCGGGACAGCCATAACGTTCATCTCCACGATAGACACCATGTCTTGCCTATGATAGACATCATGTCAGTACGCGTCAAGACAGGAAATGTGAAAACGGCGTCGGCCGCCGTTCTGGCAAAGCGGGCCAACTTGCGGCAACTGACCGATCTCCAGGTCTGGAGGGTGGGTGGTTGTCCGCCGCACACTCAATGACCGGAGTGCCTTGCCGAGCTAGCGGGTGCGGACGGGGTGGTCGTGGTCTGACGTTCTCGACCAGTGAACTCGCTTGCGGTAGTGGCCCTCTGTGGTAAAATCGAAGACAGTATCGATCCCGAGGCTCTCATGTCAGCGGATATTCCCCCCCAAAAACGAACGATGATCCGGCGAGAAAAAGAGACTGGTACGTTCCTTAGCAGTTGAGGCACTTGACGCGGGAATTGAGTTATTGCATCGTCGAAAGAAACTCATGGTCTACCTTGATGAAAGACGTCGGCGGCTGGACCGGGGGACATCTCGTGACTACGACGAAGAGTCTCTGGCGGATCGATGCGGGAGTAAATCATGGACAAAGATACAGACAGAATAGAGTTATCGATGGAACAGAAACAGCGTGTTGCCGAGTTGGCGCAGCGGACGGGGTGGTCGTGGTCTGACGTTCTCGACTACTGCATCCAACACAACGCGTTGGTGCCCAATACGCACACACCACGAGAGGAAGCAGGCGGATACATCGAAGATCCGGCGCTTTGGCAGGCACACTTTAATGATTGGATGAGTCGACAGCGGCCGAGAAATCCAAACGTCGACGACAGTCGGGAAAACAGCTATCCGGACCGTGCGTAGTCATGCAGTATCTCATCGACACGAATCTACTGGTCCGGATTTCGGAATTGGGACATATTGACCATGACATTGCGCGACAGGCCGTGGTGAGCCTGCGCACGGACGGGCACGACTTGGCTATTGTTCCGCAAGTTCTCTACGAGTTCTGGTCGGTGGCAACGCGGCCCACTGAACAGAACGGGCTAGGCATGTCAGTTGAGGAAGGTCTGGTTGCAATTCAGGATATGAAATCCGTATTCCGTCTTCTCCGCGACGAGCGGGCAATATTCGAACGGTGGGAGCGGATCATTGTCGACTACCGTGTGATGGGAAAGAAGGCCCACGATGCTCGGATCGTGGCTGCGATGGCACGCCACGGCGTGTCTCACCTGCTGACGTTCAATACTCGAGATTTCGCTCGTTATTCCGCAATCACCGTCGTTGCACCGATCGATCTTGTCTCACCGCCGGCGGCGAGTTGATTTTTTTCGTTGCCTTTCCGCGTTGAATCCCAAGTGCCCTTTTCGGTTATGGCAACCGTGATGACACGCCGGCGGCCTATCCCTATTAGGTCCGTCTTATTGCCACCGGGAATTGACTCCGGTGTCCGTTCGGAAGACAATGCAAGCGGAACCTACCGCGATTTCTTGCCGCACAACGCCGCCAGGTGGATTGTCGGCGCTGTCCTTATTGACCTCTTTCGCGCACACCACCAGCGCGGGCGCAAGAGAATCCCACATTACACGCACCGATCGAAGGAGAGAACTCACCATGCTCCGATTCCTTGCCATCACGCCGGCCGGTTGCCGCGGCATATTCCCGGGTTATTTGCTTCAGAGAATCGCACTATTCGCCACGCTCGCCGTGGTGGCATTCGGCACGGGACTCGTTCATGCGCAAACCGCCGACACCGAGTCAAACGCACGCCCGAACATTGTTCTGATCATGGCCGACGACATGGGGTTCTCGGACCTCGGCTGTTACGGCGGCGAGATTCAGACACCCAACTTGGACCGTCTGGCCTCGGGCGGCCTGCGTTTCACTCAGTTTTATAACACCGGGCGGTGTTGTCCCACGCGCGCGTGCCTGATGACCGGTCTGTACCCGCATCAGGCGGGCATCGGGCACATGATGTCCGACACGGGGTATCCGGGTTACACGGGGAATCTGAACCGCCGATGCGTGACGATCGCGGAGGTCATGCACGCCGCCGGATACGCCACGTACATGACCGGCAAGTGGCATGTCACGCGGTTCGCACAACCGGAAGGCCCGAAGTACAATTGGCCGTTGCAGCGCGGTTACGATCGGTACTATGGAACGATCACGGGGGCCGGCAGCTATTACGATCCGGGCACGTTGACGCGCGACAACATGATGATCTCGCCGTTCGCCGACGCGCAATACCAACCAAAACAGTTCTATTACACCAACGCCATCACGGACCACGCAGTCCAGTTCATCCAGCAACACGAACAGGCACGCAAACAGCGACCATTCTTCATGTACATCGCATACACTTGCGCTCATTGGCCGATGCATGCGTTGGAGGAAGACATTGCCCCGTACCACGGCAAGTACGACACGGGTTACGAACCGATCCGCCGCCGCCGGTTTGAACGGCTCAAGGAAATGGGTTTGATCCACCCGGACTGGGAACTGAGCCCCCAGGAAGGCGACTGGTCGGCGGTCCAACACAAGGCATGGGAAGCACGCTGCATGGAAGTCTACGCGGCGATGATCACCTGCATGGATCGAGGCATTGGACGTATTGTGCAAACGCTGCGTGATCAAGGCCAGCTGGACAATACGCTCGTCTTCTTCCTGCAGGATAACGGCGGGTGCCAGGAAGCTGTCGGCCGCCGTGGCAAGGGAAGCCGGCCCGCCGTCGCATCGTTGCCGAAGATCCCCTTGGATGCCATTCGGAC
>CAZSOG010000208.1:0-7427 GCA_964607555.1 uncultured Pirellulaceae bacterium
CTGGTGTCAACCCCAATGGTTTAACCGCCCAGAGCCGGCCCCTCTTCCATCGAACAAACAAGCGTGAACCGCCACCCCTCTAATTTCTAATTTCTTATTTCTTATTTTCCCCGATAGCACAAGATTGCCCCGTCATGGGTTACCATGTACAGGCACCTGTTAGCGGCCGTCAGGCCGTCGAAGGCAGGCAGATGGTTCAATTTGAGTTCGCCGATTTTCGAGCCATCCTTCTTGGAAAAGACCTCCATCACACCGCCGTGTTTGCCGGCGAGCCATTCGGCCTGGAGTGCCATCTGGTCTTGATATTTTTTCTCATTCGAACGGCCCCACATCCGTTTCTCGTCGACCACGTCCCTCGGCCCGGCGACGAACAACCGGTCGTTAGCCAACACCATGGCTTTGGCCATGACTTCCGGTTCGTCGTGCAGCCAATGGTATTGCAACGCGGAGAGTTTGCTCTTTGGCAAACTTGCCAGTTGCTTCCAGTCGACGGAATTCGCTGCCAGTGGATTGTCGGTTGGATACTGGCCCTTGACCCAGGTACCTTCCAGCTTGGGAATACCGACCTTCCTGGCCGGCCGTTTGTCGGTACTATATAGCTGATACTCGCTGACTGACGTATTGCAGACCAACTGCGGTTCGCGACCGTAACCGTAGACGTTATTTTCATCGATACACAACACGCGTCCGCATGGCACGCGTTTGGGAGGATACTGGAATTCCGCCCAGCCTTCGCCCGCGGTTCGGCCGTAGATCCAGTACGTGCGTTGGTGCCATGCGTCGTCCAGGAACGAGACGGGCGAAAACAGGTGGATTTCTCGATCGTACTGCGTGTCGGGCCGTTGCGGCCTGACACGCAACCGTTTGCCGTCCTTGGTAAAGGTCTGCGACTTCATATAGACGTACTGGCCGTCACTCGACAGAATATCCGGCATGGCAACCGGCATGTGCTTGCCCATCAGCAGGTCTTGCAGACGCTCGTGCGTACCGGGCACGCGGTCATCCATGACGTTTTCCGCGATCAGTTCACCGGTCATCGGATTCAAGATAACCATGCGTAGACCGCCGTCCAGGAACATGGACCGGCCGGCGACACAGTAGAGTTTATCATCTTGGATCAGGACGCTACCGGACAGCGGCCAGACCGATTCGATCTGGTCATACGCCATCAGTTTGCGATCGCTCGGCGCCGCCTGAAAACGCCACGCCAATTGCCCATCGGCGACGTTCAGTGCATAGACACAGCCATCGGCGCAGCCAAACAGGGCGAGTCCATGATAGAGTGTTGGCGGCGAATCGACGCGTGCTCCGGTGACACAGTGCCAAAGCTCGCGGCCGGTGGCGGGATCCAACGCGTATACGGTGTGCAAGTTGACCGCGCTGAGCAACAGCTTGCCGCCCGCGACCACGGGCTGACTCAACTTGGTCCCAAAATCATTTTCCCATGCCACGTGAACATCGGCGGGAACGTCCGTCTGGGCATATCCACTGCGCGTATTGTCATGCCGAAACACAGGCCACTCGGCTGCCGAATACTGCACCGGCCCGGCGTTCGTTCCGTACGCCGGACCCTTGACCAGACGCTGTGCCGCCGGCGGCGCCTGCGCGGGTTGGGGGTCCGGCGCCACGGCGTCGAACCCGTTGAGTTTCGACTGGTAGTAACACGCACACGCGTTGGGTGGCGTGTAGAGCATGCCGTTGGCCGGCATCGTTCCGTACGTGCAACCACCGCGAATCCAGTCATTGATGTACCATTTGTTCTCGGCCATGTCGAAGATCGTGGTGCCCATCATCGCCGGCAATTGAAAACGCTTTGTCGCGCGGCCGGGATAGCATCGTTGATGAATGTAAAACGACCGGATCGGATTGCGGTACTCCTCAACTTTCTTGCCATCCTTCAGGCTGTAGACGAGATAGGACCCGGCGGTGCCACGCCCCTGGACCCATACCCGATCGCCAATCACATAGAATTCCTCGAGGCTGAAGTGCCCGGACTTCGGCTTATGCTGCAGTGACCAGATAATCTCGCCGGTCGCCGGGCTGAGCGCGAACACGTACCCACGCGGCGAGAAGACGACTCGATCCTTGCACAGCACCAACCGTGGGCCGCCGTAGCCCGTACCGATCTCTTTCATCAGCACGGTGTCGGTCTTCCAGAGTTGCTTCCCCGTGTTACGATCCAGCGCCACGACCGCGCGTCCGTCGAAGAAACAGACTTTTTGATCGTCCGCCGACAAAGTCATCGGGGCCACGGGCGATTCACACTTCCAAAGGAGTTTACCGGTATCGGCTTGCAGGGCCTGCACGACGCGCATCCCGTCACTCTCGCGATGCCAACCCCATGTCTTGCTCGCCCGGTCGCGTTCCTTCCAGCAGTTCGCATTCTCCTGCCGGTAATCGCAATACTTCTCATTCGGGTCGACCGCCGCCAGGACCACGCCATCGGAGACGATCAACTCGAATGTCGTCGCCGTGCCGGAGTATTCGCGGACGACCTTGCCCGTGTTCGCATCAAGGCAAAGCAGATTCTGTCCGAGTCCCGGGGCGATATAGACTTTATCACCGACCGCCACCAACCGGCGCGGCATCCAACCGGGCCCGCTCTTGAGCGGGAACAGCGCGTTGAACCAATCGTGCAACGGGTGTTTCCACAAGACGGTGCCGTTGAACGCGTCCCGTGCCGTCAACACCATCTTGGACGGCAATTGAATCGAGTCGGTCGGTCCCTCGTCAAACACGTAGAAGACTTTACCACCGGTCGAAACCATCGCTTGCATGCTGGCCGTATGCTCATGGCTCCGGGCCCAGAACGGCCCGCCCGTCCAGCGCAGCCCCTTCGGGTGCCCGGCCACCAGGTCATCCGAAACCGACGTGCCGCGTGGATCATGCAGGTAGTGAGTCCAATCGTCGATGTCGTCGGGCCACGGTTTGATCAACTTATTCCAGGTCCCGTTCCGCTTCACGTAAGCCACTCCACCCGGACAAAGCACGCGCATCACCTCGGCCATCGCAACATCACCAAGATCTTCGGCAACCACCAGATTGACCAGGCTATTGACGTAGGGCAGGTGCGTTCCGTCAAACGTGGCGGCCGATACGGCCCCCGTGAGGTTTCGTGCCAGGATCTGTTCCCGGGTTCTCTGGACGGCGGCCGCGTCCGTGTCCAGTCCCTGCACGACGAACGCGTCGCTGAAGTGCAGCTTCGTGGTCAACGTTCCATCGCCACAACCAAGTTGAACGATGAACCCTCCGTGCAGGCCGGACACTTTAAGAATCTCATTTGCCGTCGGTGCCGCCGCTGCCGACAGGCACGACATCCCGACGAACAGCACACAACCCAAAACGCCGGTTCTCATCGGTATCTCCTTCGCTGGTATACGTTCGGATTTGTCACAATAGCGGGTGCAAAGATGCACGCTTGACTACCCCCATCCGCCGCGGAATCGGAATGACGCCCCCACCGAGACAATATCATCCGAATCGCTCGGATCAGCTCGCCCCTCGGGGACGTTGCCGCGCCATTTTGCAAGACTCTTATTGTACCAAACTTGTGCGCCGCTGTCACAAGCCGGTTAACAGACCGTTAGCTATAGGTAGAGCGGCTCTCCGAGCCGCTCTGAGCATCCTCGAACGCTTGGTCTTTGACGCATTGGGGACGCGGCCGCTGGTGGGGTTTGCGCCGCGCGGGGGCGTTGCGTCGGAGACGTTCAGGGGCATGGGATTGGGGCGGCGCTGCGGTCCGTTCGGAGAACAGACCTACCTGTGGCCCAACACGGAGGAAGAGACTTGCACCAAAACAACCGTGCTCCAGTTCATGAACGCCGATTTCACGCGCGACTCCAGTTTTTCGGGGCAACCTATCCGAGACCGGACCACGGTAGTCTATTCGTTATCGAGTGTTTACGATTAGAAGGATAGGAAACTCCGAATCACAGAGCACGTGGAGCGTGACAATGTCGATCTGGGTGATGATATGGCGTGAAATCGTCTACCGAAAAATCAATTTTCTGCTGGGGGTGGCGGGCGTCATTGGCGCCGTGGGAATCCTGATCGGGATGTTGACGAGTTTGGAGATCCACGACGCGCGGTCCGAGTCACTGATCGCGAAAAAGGAAGCCGAAACCAAAGCGACGCGCGCCGTGCTGTCCGCCGATGTGCGCAAGGCGATGCAGCGACTGGGCTACAACGCGATTATTTTGCCCAAGGATCAGCCGCTGGGGGACTGGTACGCCGAGGACTATGCGACCAGGACCATGGCGGCCGATACGGCGGCCCGGCTGGCGAAAACAAAAGGCCTGGCGGATCGCTACGTTGCACAACTGCGTCGCAAGATAAAATGGACCGAGAAGAAATGGACGATCATTGTCGTCGGACTCGGCACGGAACATGTCCTCGATACGTCGGTTTGCGATGACATTCCTTTGGTTGACACGATCAAACCGGGCACGTGCGTCGTCGGCCATGAGCTGCAAGCCGCGCTGGGCTTGGAGCCGGGCCAGACGATTTCCCTGGAAGGCCAGAAGTTCCGTATCGCCACATGCAAGAAAGAGCTCGGCACGAAGGACGATATCACAATCTGGTTGAACCTGGCCGATGCGCAGGCGTTGCTCAAGCTTCCCGGACAAATCAACGAGATTCTGCTCGTGGAACATCTCAACGTCTGGGGTAACCTGGCGGAAGTGCGCAAGCAAGTGGCGGGCCTCCTGCCGAACTGCCAGGTCATCGAAATCGAATCGGAGACCATGTCACGTTCCCACGCCCGTGTGAAAGTGGCCGAAGAAGCGAAATCAACACTCGCCCAGGAGCGTGCAAAACGTGTGTTGCTACACCGCGAACGGCTTCACGTCCTGACCAGACTTGTTCCGCTCTGCGCACTCGTCTGTGCCGCCTGGATCGGACTGCTGGTCTATACCAACGTTCGCGACCGGCGGCAGGAGACGGGAACGTTGATGGCGATCGGGTTTCCCGCCCGTGATGTGCGGACCCTGTTCGTCGCGAAGGCACTTGTTATCGGCATCCTCGGAGGCCTATTCGGATTCCTTATCGGTGGCGGCATCGCGATGCGGATCGAGTCGCGCGCGGCGGACATGCCCGCATTGGGCATGACGATCATTGTCGAGTACCTGGTATTGGCCGTGATCGCCGGAGCGGTCGTGTGCCTGCTGGGAAGCTGGCTACCGGTCCGATCCGCGATGGCGTTGGATCCTGCCGAAGTATTGCATGAAGAGTGACGAAGAAAAGAATGAAACAGGAAAGAAATAGAGTCCTATCCCAAGACTCCGTGGCAGACATGTACGATGGACTTCCAAGTCCGTCGAAGAAGCGGACACACGCCCTGCCGAGGCCGTTTTGCGACAGCCTCCGGCGTTCCCCCTAAAGTGAAAGGATCCAAACCATGTCGGTATTGAAGATGGCCTGGTTTGAAATACTCCGCCGCAAGCGGTCTTTTTTGCTGGCGACGCTCGCCGTCGTGATCGCGGTCGGCAGCACATTGGTGGTTTACGGCGCGCTGAAAGTCTACGACCTGCGTGCCGCGCAAGTGTTGGCGGAGAAGGAAAAGTCATTGAACCGGCGTCTGAAGCAACTCGAAGACGAGATGCGCAAGGCGACACTCAAGCTGAGTTTCAATCTGGCGATCCTGCCGGCCAAGCAGAATCTGCGCGAGTGGCACGACCAGGACTTTGCATCGGCGACCATGCCGGAGGACTATGTCCAACGGATGGCACGATCCAAAATCCTGTCGGTACGTCATTTCCTTCCAACGCTGACACAAAAGTGCAAATGGCCGGAGAGGAACCGTACCATCATTCTGGTCGGCACGCGTGGAGAAGTCCCGAATCTAATGAAAGGGCCACGCAAGCCGTTGGTTCAGCCGGTCGCGGACGGTACCATGGTCGTTGGCTACGAATTACAGCAGAGTCTCGGTTTGAAAGTCGGCCAGAAAGTCAAGCTGATGGGACGCGAATTCGTGATCTCCAAATGTCACGCCGAACGCGGTTCCAAGGACGATATCGGGGTCTGGATCCCCCTGAAGGACGCGCAAGACTTGCTGAAAATGCCCGGCCGAATCAACTCGATTCTGGCGCTCGAGTGTGTCTGTGTGGGCAATTCGGCCATTGATCAGATCCGCGCCGAGGTGGCCAAGTTCCTGCCGGACACGCAGGTTGTTGAGTTGGGCACGCATGTCGTGGCACGCGGCGAAGCACGCGCCAAGGTGAAACAGGAAGCCATCACGTCGATGCAGCGTGAAAAAGAGGCCGCGCAACAACTGCAGTCCGAGCGTGTGCGGTTAGGTACCATGGTCATACCGGTCGTCGTGATCGCATGTGGGCTATGGATCTTCCTCGTCGCGTTGGTGAATACACGCAAGCGTCGCTCCGAAGTGGCCATCCTTCGCGCGCTGGGCTACCGGGCCACGCAAGTGCTCGTACTCCTGCTGTTCCGGTCCTTTGCTGGCGGTGTGATCGGCGCCGCGGTCGGCTGCGCCGTTGGACTCGTAATCGCGGGCCAGCTACGCGGTGACTTGAACGTGCCACTGGTCGGCGCGGATGGCATGCTCTCCTGGCAACTGGTCGCGGCAACGTTGCTGATCGGCTCGCTGCTCGGCGTCGTTGCCGGTTGGATGCCCGCGTTAATCGCTTCGCAACAAGATCCCGCAAGTATCCTCAAGGACGCATAACCATGCTGAAATTAGATCAGGTCTCGAAAGTCTACACGAGCCATCATCAAGAAGTCCGAGCCGTTGACCAGATTTCGCTCGACATTCAGGCCGGCGAAGCCGTGGCGCTGCAGGGACCAAGCGGATGCGGCAAGACCACAATGCTGTTGATGAGTGGTGCGTTGCTGCGGCCGACAAGCGGCACGGTATTGATCGAAGGCAACGACCCGTACGCCCTGTCGGCCAATCAACGTAGCGCCTTCCGCGCGCGCCACGTCGGGTTCGTGTTTCAACAGTTCCATCTCGTTCCCTACTTGAACGTGCGGCAGAACATCTTGACCGCGAACGTCCCCGCGCGCCGCGCCGATGCTCAACAACGCGCTGACGAACTGATTCAGCAGTTTCGCTTGGAAGCGCGTGCCAAGCATGTACCGGCCGAGTTGAGTGTCGGCGAAAAACAGCGTGTCGCCCTGGCACGCGCGGTCTTCAATCAACCGGCACTCGTCCTGGCCGATGAACCGACCGGAAACCTCGACCCCGACAACGGGCAAATCGTCCTCGACGCGCTGCGCCAATATTCCGACGATGGTGCCGCCGTGCTGATCGTCACGCACGATCCGGTCGCCGCCGCCCGCGCCCATCGCATCGTGCACCTGGACAAGGGCCATGTGGTGGAGGAATAGGACGGCCCACTCGGCAGAATAAGTCTGCATGGGGTGCGATCCCGTTTCGTGTCACGTCGCATCGGCCAGATGAGGCGGCATTTCTC
>CAZSOG010000209.1:0-7418 GCA_964607555.1 uncultured Pirellulaceae bacterium
TCATGCGCTCCACCCACACAAGGTGGGCGGGGGCGTAACTCCCTGGACTGTAGTGCCCTGCGCCGTTCGCGACAGACGAAGTGGTGCTGTCCAAGTAGGGTTTGCGAGGTAAGGTCTTGGGAAAAACATGCGCGCACGGTGCACGCATGTTACCACCTAAGAATCTAATCTTAATCCTCTTCCGGCCTTTGCTGGTGAGGCGCGCGCAAATGAGGTAATCTCACGTGAGATATCCGGGCTCCCATGAATCAGGAGACTCGTTGCCCAACGTGACACGTCATGTCGATCAGGAGTAAGAGTCAGAGTAAGAGTAAACTAACCTGACGTTCTTAGTTTGCGGCTAATGCGGGAGGCCCGCAACCCATGAGGGAGTACGCCCTCGCATGCGCAGCGCTCCCGTTGTTCGCGTCGAATCATGCGCGCACGGTGCGCGCATGTGGCAGCCTAAGAATCTAAACACTACCGGCCGCAAGGAAATCTCGCCGATGCCTGATACGTCTGTTGAGGAAGGTCGTCCGGACCATGTGTGGAAAAATCCGGAACTGGCCAAGTTGTTTCTTCAAGGCGTGCGCGGTGGGGTCCCGTTCGCGGCGGAACAACTTGATATGATGTTCCGCGTGCTCGATGCGACCGCAACCCGCGTTACGCGTTTCCTGGACATCGGCTGCGGCGACGGGTTTCTGGGCCGCGCCCTCTTGACGCGGTATCCCACGGCACACGGTACGTTCTTTGATCTTTCCGATACGATGCTCGAGGCCGCCCGCGCGAAGCTGGTCGATGTTGCGGATCGAGTTCATGTCATCGGCGGCGACTTCGGGATGCCCGAATGGGTCACGCAAGTGACCGCCGACGCGCCATTCGACGTGGTCGTTTCAGGCTTCGCGATTCACCATCAACCCGATCCACGCAAATGCGCGCTCTACGCCGAGATCTTCGATCTGCTGGCGCCGGGGGGGATGTTCTTGCATCACGAACACGTGCTGTCGTGCTCGAAATGGGCGGAAACCGCATTCGATCGGCTCATGGTCGATACGCTGTGGGATTTCCATCAGCGGCAAGGAGGAACGCGGACACGTGCCGAGATTGCCGACCAATTCGTTCAGCGCAAGGACTGGTCGGCCAATATTCTCGCGCCACTCGATCACCAATGCGCGTGGCTTCGTGAGATCGGCTACGAGGATGTCGATTGCTTCTTCAAAGCACTCGAGATCACGTTGTTTGGCGGCCGCAAGCCGACCGCCGTCACCGGATCTTCGCGTCCGGAAGCGCCTGTTTGATCCCTTCGTCGATGGGCATCTTTTTCCAGGAAAGTCCACCGGTCTCCGCAATCAGTCGATTCAGTTCGGCCGATAGTTCACGGATCTTGGCGGCATACTTGGGGTCGTCGATCAAGTTGTGCAATTCACCCGGATCGGTCTTCAGGTCGTACAACTCCGCCTTGTGACGATCCGGACCGCCGTCGCCATGCGGGTAACGCATATACTTCCAGCGATCGGTGCGGACGCCACGCACGTTCGGCGTGTACGGGAACTGCTTCTCATAGTTGTATTCATAATACCAGGACTTGCGCCAGTTTGCCGTGTGGCTTTTGAATAGCGGGGCCCACGATCGCCCGTGAATGTGCGTCAGCGGCTTGGCCGCCGCGATTTCGATGATGCTTGGCGCCAAGTCAATATTGAGTACTTGTTGAGTAACCACTGTCCCCGGTTTGATCAGCTTCGGGTAGCGTGCAATCAGCGGAATGCGAATGCTTGGCTCATGCATGGCACGTTTGTCGGTCATGCCATGCTCGCCCAGGAACATGCCGTTGTCACCGGCGAATACGATCAACGTGTTATCCAACACGCCCTGGTCACGCAGCACCGCATAGATTTGTGCCACGCTGTCATCCACGGATTTAATCGTCGCGGTATAGGCACGGACGAAGTTAGCGAATTGCACGGTGCCGGCCGCCGAGCGATCGGGAAAGTCCTTGCGGAACCCGTAGATCGGGCCGTAGATGCCATGCCATGTATCGAGCCGATCCTCGATCCACTTCGGCTTGCCCTCCAAGTGAAACGCACTTTCCGGATAGCATATGTTGATGGCGTCGTACAAATGCGCGTATTTTGGCTCGGGCGTGTAGGGTGTATGCGGGGCCTTGTGCCCAACGATCAGCATGAACGGGCGGTTGGCGTGGTTCGACTTGATCCATTGGGTCGCCATGTTCGTCACGACACGCGTGTAATAGCCGTGGACCACCTGTCGAGTGCCGTTGATGTTGAACTCGTTGTCGAAGTACTTGCCCTGCCCCCGATGGCTGATCCAGTAATTGAACCCCGGTCGCTTGGAGTCGTCGTCTTCTCCCATATGCCACTTGCCGATGTATGCCGTGTCGTACCCCGCCTGCTGGAGCCGTTGCGGAAAACTGGCCAGATCCCGCGGATAATCGGTAAAGTTGTTTACGACGCCGTGTGTGTTGGCATAGAGTCCAGACAGGAACGAAGCGCGACTGGGCGAACACAAGGACGTCGTGACAAACGCATTGGCGAACCGAGCGCCTTCATTGGCCAATCGGTCGATGTGCGGTGTCTTGAGGAACGGATGTCCCGCGCAACTCATTTCGTCCCAGCGCTGATCGTCGGTCAAGATGAACACGACGTTGGGACGTTTGTCCGCGTTCCCCGCGGCCATTGCCGAAGCCACCGGAAAACTTGGGCACCAGCCCGCCAAGATCCATAGCAGAACCAGCGCGCCGCGGAAGCCGCCGGCAACCGCGGGTCGCGCGCCCGTGTTTTCTCCGCGCTGCCGTAACATCGTGGAATCCCCGCTTTTTCTGCATGGTCCGCCGGTCGATCGTCGCGTCATCGGTGTGGTCTCCATCATCATGGTCATGTACGCATGGGTTGTTTGTTCTGGGATATTCTATAGGCGGTTAGGTTCGTCCGACTGGATAGTGAATTGGCGCAGTCCGTTCTCCCGCTGGTCGAACTCGCGCAGGACATTTCAAAGTGGCGACGATATATTATACACAACCCGATGCGTGGATCGAATAACGCTGATTGCGAAACCTGGGTCCTTGGGAGGCGACCGGACCGGATGCATGCGGCCTTCGGAAAAATCCGGAATGTGAGCAAACTGGGGACGCTGGGGTTGGGTCCGCTGTAGTTGGGAGACTGATTCACCCATGGGACAAGCCCATGGCTCAGCTCATGCACGGTTCACGAGAATTCTTCGAAAAATGGCCGGTGAACGTGCACTGCTTACCTATTTTGCCTCGACCGAGTCGCGAAAATCAGCGATACTTGCCCGACGGATCGTGAATCTCTGTTCGTGCGTTTTTCAAACCCCGTTCGACTGTGGAGTCGCCGCCATGAGAGTCGGAATTTCCGTGAAAAGTCTATGTCTGTCCGGAATCGTTACCGCCGCGATACTGTTGACGGCGCCGGCCGGCGCGCAGCAGACAACCGGCGATGCCAGTATGTCGGCCGAGCAACTCTATCGTGACGCGACGGCCAGCCAGACGGTCGAGGCCTGCACACGGGTCATTGACCGACTCGATCGGGCGCTCGCCGCGGCTGCCACGGACGCCCAGCGCACGTATTACACCAACCTGTTGGCGTGGACACATAACCGACGCGGTGAGATGCATGCCCATGACGCCGCGACGTTGGCCACGAACCCGAAGAGCCACGATCCAACGCGCGCCGAGGCCAAGGACAAATTGGCCACGGCGGATTTCAAGAAATCACTCGAATTGGCACCGGACCGGTGGAAGTCGTGGCATAATCTGGCGGTCTGTGACGCATTGGCGGGCCGGCTGGACAAGGCCGTCGCGAACTTCTCGAAGGTCATCGAGCTGCGTCCGGACTACGTGGACGCCTGGTTCAACCGAGCGGAAGTTCATTTTGAACTGGGGCAGTTTGCGCAGGCCGTCAACGACTACGACGAGGCGATTCGCCTGCAGCCTGAAGAGGCGGAGTTCCACGCCCGCCGTGGTGACGCTCGATTTCAACTGCGCGATTTTGACGCGGCATTGGCCGATTATGACCGCGCATTGCAGTTGACGCCGCGCAGTGCGAACTATGTGGTTGATCGAGGCGACGTCTTCCGGGCCACCGGTCAGTGGGAGAAAGCGGCGGCAGCCTATCGAAAAGCGATCACCTTGGACCAGGACTATGGTCGCGCGTACCAGAGCGCGGCCTGGTTGATGGCGACTTGCCCGGATACGCGCGTGCGTGACGCGGGACTCGCCATCGAAGCCGCCCAAAAGGCCATTGCATTGGACGGCGACGGTGACTTCATCTACCGGGACACGCTCGCCGCGGCCTATGCCACCGGGGCACGCTTTGATGACGCCGTGAAGGCCGAGAAGCGCGCCATCGATGTGGCTCCAAAACGCTTCCGCTTGGCACTCGAACGCCGCCAGAAGCTGTATCAGAATCACAAGCCTTTTCGACAGAAACTCGGCCGCCAGTCGTCCGTGCGCCAGGCGAAACGCTAGCCCCGCACTACCACAGGGACCAATCGTGCCATACCAGCACGTAGACGCCCAGCAGTAAGTTCGTGACCGCGTGCGCGACGACACAGTCCCAAAGGTTGCGAGTGCGTGCGTACAGGATCGTGATGCCCGTGAACCAAATGGCCGCCGCCAGCATCTCGGCGGGATGGGTCAGCACACCGTACCCCGCCGCTATCGCGGCGGATAAGCGTGTTACCTGGCCTAGTGGCACGTCCCACCAATCGGATCGGACGACAAATCGCATCAGGAATCCGCGCAGGAAGAACTCCTCGATAAGCGGCACGACCAGGACCAGGCCAAGGAACCGGATACCAAGAAACGCGGCCAGCTGCCCGGTTGATTGATCAAAGGCCGACAACGGGTTGAAACCCGGCCGCGCTCCCATATTGACCCAGTCGGCCAATCCCATCCCGACCAAGGCTCGAGATGCGAGCTGGACTTTGGCAATACCGACCCACGCGACGGTGCCAATGACGCCAACCGGCACGGCAGCCCAATGGAGACGCCACGGGACAGCACGGTAAACCGGTACGGCAAACCCGATCATGATCAGCGTGGCGACGACCTTCATCGTATAGACAATCGGGTAGGTGAGTTGCGGCAGGCCACGCTCGGTCTCGGCCGGCGATTCGAGCGGTTTTCGCGGCGTGGCGACGGACTCGGAACCAGGCACGGTACCCCTGTTCTTGCCCAAGTTGGCTTTCGGTTCCCAGGTGGTGAAGACCAGGAAGGCGAGCATTGGCAACACGAACGGAACCCACCGGTGGCGGTGAAAAAGTCGCGTGCGAAACGTGGTGAGGTCATCGGTTTGGAGAGGCTGGGACATGCGGAATACCTGGCGGCTGGTTGTTTTCGTCGTGTGTCACGCGCGCTAGCGTGCGGGTTTGCCGCCCGGAACAAAAGGAATGAAGTTCAGGCGTTCTGTAGCCGAACTCTTTGCTGGCTCGTCGTTCGTGGCAACTGCCCGTGAGTACCGGGCTACCTTTCGAGAACGCCGGGGGGGCTGAGGTGCGGTTGGTCGCTTAACTTACGGGCTAGAATCGGAGAATCGGTATTTGGACCTTCCCCCGGTGATGAATTCGAGTAAGATAACAAACATGGCACGCGTGACGGTTTTGCCGACCAGCTGACGGGGTAGTCTCGTGGCGATTCCCTCGTGAGAGGGGGCGTGGGGTCTGTTGGATCGACAGTAACAACGAGTGAATAGAGTGTCCTGGGACTCGCGTTGTCCGAGTGATAGCTCTTGTTTTCGCGTGCTCCTGCCCTGACGCGTGGCTTGGCCGGCAAGGCCTGTCGCTGGCAGCCAGACGAACCCAACCGCTCAGGACTCCGCCTGCGACTTGCTCCGTATGGCGGAATTGCCAAAAGTCGGCCTCATGGGTAGGCCCCCCATGTGCACGGGCGGAAATGTAGATTGATAGCGAGACACAAGAGACCAGAGAAAAACCCAGCCGCCGGCTGGTAGGAAGAGCGTAAGCTCCAGGTGCGAAATGAAGTTGGCAAGAATTCGAAACATCGGTATTTCAGCTCACATCGACTCCGGTAAAACGACGCTCAGTGAGCGCATTCTGTACTACACCGGCCGAATCCACAAGATCGAAGAGGTCAAGGGTGACGGTTCCGGTGCCACGATGGACCATATGGACTTGGAGCGTGAACGCGGTATTACGATCACCAGTGCCGCGACCAGCGTCCAATGGGAAGATCATCAAATCAACCTCATTGACACGCCCGGCCATGTCGACTTTACCGTTGAGGTGGAACGTAGTCTGCGCGTGCTCGACGGCGCGGTGCTGGTCTTGTGTGCCGTCGGCGGTGTGCAATCGCAATCGATGACCGTCGATCGCCAAATGAAACGCTACCATGTGCCACGTCTTGCGTTAGTGAACAAAATGGACCGTGTCGGCGCCGACCCGCTGCGCGTTTGCGAGGAAATGCGCGAGAAGCTCGGCGCGGACGCGATTTTGATGCAGTTGCCGATCGGGGTTGGCGAGACGTTCGATGGGGTGATCGATCTGGTCACGCGCCAGGCGCTCTTCTTCGACGGCGCCAATGGCGAAACGGTGCGTTCCGAGACCGTGCCGGTCGACCTGCGTGATGCCGCCGAAAAGGCCCGCGGCCAGATGCTTGAGTCGCTGGCAATGTACAGCGACGAGCTGATGGAACGGTTGCTTTCCGAAGAGGAAGTACCCGAGTCACTGATCCACTCCGTGGTGCGCGCGGCGGTGCAGCAGCAGGGTGCGACCCCTGTCTACTTGGGGTCGGCCTATCGCAATCGCGGTGTCCAGCCGCTGCTCGATGCGATCGTTCGCTATCTGCCTTCGCCCTTGGAACGTACAATCAGCGCCTGCAAACACGATGAACCGGAGCAGAGCGTCACGCTCGCCCCAGACCCTGACCGACCGTTCGTGGGGATGGCCTTCAAGATTTTGGACGATCCGTTTGGTCAGCTCACGTTCATGCGCGTCTACCAAGGAACGATCGAGAAGGGAAAGACGTATATCAATCAACGGTCCGGCCGCAAGGAGCGATTCAGCCGGATTCTGCGCATGCACGCGGACAAACGCGAGGAGATTAACCAGGCGGGAGCCGGCGATATCGTGGCGATCATGGGCATTGATTGTGCCAGTGGCGATACGTACGCCGAACAGCCGCGATTCTGCTCGCTGGAGAGCATGTTCGTTCCGGAACCGGTGATCCAGGTCTCGATTCGTCCCCTGAGTCGCGCCGATAGTGAAAAACTGGGCAAGGCCCTGGGCCGGTTTCGCAGGGAAGATCCAACGTTCCAGGTACGGACCAACCAGGAGACGGGCGAAGTGTTGATCGCGGGCATGGGCGAGCTTCACCTGGATATCTACGTCGAGCGTATTCGCCGCGAATACAACGTCAACGTTGAAGTCGGCGCGCCGAAGGTAAG
>CAZSOG010000210.1:0-7404 GCA_964607555.1 uncultured Pirellulaceae bacterium
CTAACCGCCTGTAGAATAACTTACAACAGGTGTCCCGAATCGATCAGTTGACAGCCGTTGCCATTCGCGTCGGGATAATGACAGACACCATGATCGACGCGCACCCCCGTCGCGATATCACTGGCCAGCAGGAGCGCTCCATCCATGTCGACGTAGTCCAACAGGGGCAGCAACTGAGCGATCGCCGAGATGCCGACCGTGGATTCCGTCATGCAGCCGACCATCACCTGCATTCCGAATTGGCGCGCCTGGTCGATCATGCGCCGTGCCGGAGTTAGACCACCACACTTGCATAACTTGATGTTAATACCATGAAACCGGTCCTTGCATCGCTCAACATCCGCTTCCGTAATACAGTTTTCGTCGGCGATCACTGGCAAGGCCGATTTTTCACGAACCTCACCCATCGACTCCAACTCATCGGCCGGTAGCGGTTGTTCAATCAACTCGACGTTCAACTCCTTGAGCTGCACGGCGTTGTGAAGCGTCCGTGCAACGGTCCACGCACCGTTCGCATCCACACGAAACACGGCACTCGTGTGCCCGCGCAACTGCCGGATGGTCTCAATATCGTGTGGCGTACCCATCTTGATCTTGTACACGGGCCAGTCCGGCATCTCTTCCAATTTGGCCACCATCTTGTCGATTGAATCGATTCCAATCGTGTAATCGGACACTGGAATCTGGTCGATGGACAGGCCCCAGAGTGCGTAAGTCGGCTTGCCCTGTTGCTTGCCCCAGAGGTCCCATGCGGCCAGATCGAGCGCGCACTGAGCGAACCGGTTGTGACGCAGACTTGGATCAAGTTGTCTCCATAGCTTCGCCGGGTCAACCCGGGCGCTCGCCGCCAGCCGTGGCCGGACCTCGTTCAACGCGGCGGCCATATTCTCGAGCGTATAGCCGTAGTAGTCGTTTGTCGTCGATTCACCGAAACCATGTAATTCGCCATCAATCAATTCGACTATCAGAGTTGGCTGTACTGAAACAGACCCGCGTGAAATCGTGAACACGTGTTTCAGAGGTAAATCAAACGCATGCAGTTTAAGCTCCATGGCCACGCTTCCTTTCTTCTGTTTCCGCGGAATGTCGCGCAACACGACGCAGCGCGTCGTTATGGCGAAATCGGCGCAGATGGACCACACGGGCCTTGCGGCCGCGCCCGAGTATGACTTGCCTCCAGTTGACCCGGATCGGGTCCGGGCCTCCGGAAAACTCACGAATGAAATGTCCACGCATGGTGGCCGGCGTGTCGCGCGGCGGAATCCGCATCGCCTGCTCAACTTGCGCTGGGTCAACCAATGACCGGGTCAAGCCGGCGGATCGCAGTAGCATGAAGTACCCGTTGCCGGACAATTCGTGGTAGCGAATGTCAATCTTCTTGCGTGCCTTCCAGTCGGCCGAAGAAGCGCTGTCCAACAGGTGCTTCTTGGTCACCCAATCCAACTGCCCAAGCAACGCCGGTGGCACCAGGCCATCGGCGTCACGCAGTTGCTCCAAACCACGCAGCGCTTCCGCCCAGCGTGTCACCACTTCATGTCCTTCTTGGCCGGGATCCGGATTCCGATCGACGAAGTCACGGCAAACGTCCAAATAGTAATGCTGCAACTGCAGACCGGTCAACCGGCGGCCATCGACCAGTTCGACGGTGGCCGTCAGCGAGGGATCGCGCGCGATCGTGTGCAAGGCACGGATCGGGTCCTTCAGCTTCATAGGGTCGGAGAAGCCGTGTGCGTCAATCACATCCAAGACCAGAGCGGTAGTTCCGACCCGCAAGAACTCCGCCGTTTCCGCCATATTCGAGTCACCGAGACCGATTTGGAGACGCTGCCGCGTACGGAAGAGGTCCACGAAGTTGCGCGGGGCCAGCCACGGTTCGGCACAAATCGCTTTGTACAAATGGCCCATGGTGAACATCGGTCGATCACGCAGCGCGTTGCCAAGCCCCACCAGGCAATTGATTGCCGGCGCCTTGTCCGCGATAAGGAATTCGCCATCACGGTCGAGCATTCCCGCGCCAGCGATGATGCCGCGACTGGCAAGAAACGGAACCAGACGATCGCGCGTTGTCCGAAAGGCGGTTGCCGCGGTCAAGCCCCATACCGATAGGGTCAGCGGCAGTTGAATCAGGCGCGCGCTCCAAAACATGACCCGTTCCATCCAGGCGGGGACCGGTTGACCGGTCGCGCGCCCTTCCACCAGGTCGCGTCCAAATAAGACTAGCGCCAATCGACGCGGATGCTTCACGGCCCGGTGCGCGAGCCAAAAGGCCACGCCAGCCATGCCGAGATAAATGAGCGTGGCACCGACAATCAGCATCAATCCGAACCAAGTGAGCAGCAGGAGGGGGGTGATAAGCAGTAAGCCGATGCGCCAACTCCAGAGTTGGGCGCCGGTCGCCAGCCGCACTTCGTAGTTCTCCTGGGCACCGTAGACGTTCCCCTGCCCATCGCGATCATTCTTGATTAACGAGAACCGTTCATCGCCCTCGGGCGAACGGGCCGCTTGCCCAAGCAACAAGTCTTGCGCGCGCTGGTAATGCAACAACTCCCGTGGACCGCGACATTCGGGAGTTGACCCCTCAATCAACCCTTGACCGACCGCCGGACGCTCCGTTTCAAACCAGACGGCACCACCGGTCGCGAGAAAAACGCCCTCCTTGAAGTGCTTGGCGGGAACCGTGACGACGCGCTGCCGCAAACAGCGTAGCAACGCCTGATAAAGCGAAAAACGGGATGGCGCCGTGGCTGTCGCGCACCGCCGGCGAATCGCGTATTCCGTCTCCAAACCCATCAGCCGGTTTAGCATGGTCTGGTCATTCACCACCCCGAGGAGCGGTTGTTTCGTCGAGATAACGATCGCTGTCCTGCTGACTGTCCAGGCATATCCGGGCCGCGACTTGAGCGAGTTTCTCAACATCGGTAGCACACGGTTTGTCGCCCGGTCGATGAACGGCCTGATTCTGATCGGATTGAACCGCCATGGCAGTATCCTCTAACATATGCGGGAAACTGAAAAACGCGGGCCGTGGCCACCGCGCACCCGCGCCGGGTGCTTCAACAAACGGTGCGCGGCACCAACTTCCGCCGCCCCATCACTCCAACCGCGATGTATACTATTTATCCTATCCAGGGAGCGCCCCCGAAGCAAGCATGCATGTAAATCTTCCTTCACGTTCGGCGCCGCGTTTTGCCGGCGGGTCCACGAGCCTTTGCAGGTATCACGATGCGAACACTGATCAGGAACGCGACCGTCGTTCTTCCCGCCGGTTGCAGACAGGCCACGGTACTTGTCGAAGGGACACGCATCGCCGATATTGACGCGGCGATGACTACCACTGCCGACGTTACCATCGACGCGTGGGGACTCCATCTTCTGCCGGGCGTGATCGATGATCAAGTCCATTTCCGAGAGCCCGGTCTGACCCATAAGGAAGATCTGTATCATGCGACACGTGCCTGCGCCAAAGGCGGGGTCACGACGTTCTTTGATATGCCGAACACCCGGCCGGCGACAACGACCGTGCAGCTTCTCCAGGAAAAACTCGCATACGCCGCGCACGCGAGCCTCGTGAATTACGGTTTTCTGATCGGGGCGACCCCGACCAATGTGGAGCAGCTCGCCCACGCCGAACGGACGCCGGGGATCAAGATCTTTATCGGGTCCAGCACGGGAGATCTGCTGGTCGATGACCAAGCAGCCCTGGAGAGGATTTTCGCGGAAACGAAACTGCCGATCGCCGCGCACTGCGAAGATGAGACAACCATCCGGGAGAACCTGCGGCGTTTCGCCGGGACCACCGACGTGGCCGACCATTCACGCATCCGTGACGTGCACGCCGCCGTGCGCGCGACGCGCCGCGCAATTGATCTCGCCGTTCGTCATCAACATCGCTTGCACGTCTTTCATGTCTCCACAGGAGACGAGGTGTCCCTGGTGGCGGACCACCATCAGGTCATAACGGCGGAGGCGTGCCCCCACCATTTGTTGCTGAATGTCGACGATTATGCGCGCCTGGGCACGCTCGTCCAAATGAACCCGTCCCTTAAGACGGCGCACGATAACCGGCGGCTGTGGCGGGGGCTGCATGACGGACATATCCAGGTCATCGCGACCGATCACGCGCCCCATACACGTGAAGAAAAACAGCGTCCCTATCCGCAATCACCGTCCGGACTTCCGGCAGTCGAGAATTCGCTGGCCCTGATGCTCGATCAAGTCCACCACGGGCGATGCTCGATCGAGCAAGTCGTACATTGGATGTGCGCCGCGCCGGCGCGTGTTTGGGATGTTGTCAACAAAGGCCGAATCGCGCCGGGTTACGACGCGGACCTGGTTCTCGTGGACCTGCACAAACGCGCACCGATTCGTAACGCGACGCAACAAACAAAATGTCGCTGGAGCCCGTGGGACGGCGTCACGCTGACAGGCTGGCCGATACGGACGTGGGTCATGGGCCACGAAGTCTTCCGCGAAGGCGAATTTGACATGTCACGGCCCGGGCGCGAGGTCCGCTTTGACCATCAGCGCGGCGGTTATTGGTCCACGCGCAGCTGACCGCTCGGCTACAAGTAGACGTGGTACCGTTTGGCTAGTTGGCGCAGCGCCTGCACGAAATAGGGAAATGGGTGGTCGGGGTAGCGTTTTCGCGCCCAGCGGAACGACGCATAGACAAGCGCCGCGGGGATCTTGCCACGTTCCACGTACCGAACCACCCGGTCGATAAAATCCCGCTGATCTTGGCGCGTCGCGCGCAAGCCGTTGGTCAGGGTATCGCGCAGATCGGGAACCGTGATGTCATGCGTCCCCATGGATTGCCCGGCCGAAACCGCGGCGTGCGTTTCCGGGACACGGATCAACAACCCTCCCAGCACGACGGATCCAAGCATCAGTATCAACACGCCGTTTTTCATCACCACCTCCCGGGAATACGCATTTAGCGCGCATCGGCACGCCATAACAACACAAGGGAGGTGAGCTTATAAACGAGTCGTGGCGAGAGTGCAACCGCAATTTTGTCACCCCTGGCAATGGCAGCCACGAAGTCCATGCCGCACCAGCCCAGACCCCCCTCGTGGCTTGTGGAAAACCCCGGAAACTGGGCAAGTCGGAGGTGCTGGGTTGTCGAGCATTTGCTGCGCATTGGTGATGGTTTAGCCGCGGTGGGTCCGAGAAATCTTGACGCCGTTCCAGGGTATGCGTGTCTGCTGGATCGTGACCCAGGGTGGCGCCGCGCCAACCTGCGCTGGACTCTGGAGTGCAGCGCCTTCGGCGCAAAGAACGTGTTTGTGGGCGGGGCGTCGTGGTGTGGGTGTGAGAAAGGTTCGGCGCGCCGGAGTTATGGTACCGCGCGTACCATTGGGCACAGTCGAGCGCAACAAGAATGTGGGCCGTGCTTTGGAGTTTTTCTACAGGCCTGTCCGATCGTATCAGCCGCTAGCCCCAGAACTGCCACCAGGGCCGAGCGGCTTTGCGGCGCGATCCGACATTCGTGCCCACACGGTGCCCGCGTGGACCGATGGCGCCTTCCATCTTGATCCGTGTCATGCGTGCATCGGCGAGTTTTGCATCGAACATGTTTGACAAAGTCAAATTCGCGCCAATGAGGTTCGCACCGGTCATGTCCGCCCCACGCAGATCCGCGCGCGTCAGATTCGCTTCGTTCAAATTGCAGCGCAAATCCGCGACGCTCAAGTCGGCACCGTGCAAATTCGCGCCGGTCAGATCGGAATGCGGTAGCCGCGCGTAACGAAAAACGGCGCCGGTGCAATCCGAATCGCAAAAACGCGAATTTTCCAGCAAGGCGTCCGTGAAGTTGGCTTCCTTCAGATTTGCCTTCGCGAAATTTGCTCCCGTTAGACTGGCACTGTGAAAGTTCGCGCGCTCCAGCTGGCTACCACTGAAGTCCGCTTCGCGCAAGTCCGCATTGTGAAAGTCGACGCCGGACAGCTCGCAATCTGAAAAATCGGCACCCGGCAGGCGACAACTATCAAAGCTATAGCTGCACAAATCGTCGGCATCGATACGCAGCAGAACTTGCCCCGTCTGCTTGTGTCTGATCTCAATCATTTCCTCTCGACCCCGCTGAACTGGGCGCCTGAAGAGGCGCTTGGCAACATGGCGGTTGCCAGCGAATCATAAAAACACTATAAGGGCGGACTCCTTCACTAATCGACGTGACTCGATGGCTCCGTATTCGCGCCTGGCAAAGGCAAATCGAGCAACCCGAATATAACAGACTTTGCGTTAAGAACCTAAACAATTTCTTCGCAAATCCAAAGTACGCCCCGCATTCGGGTGGCGTGTATTCCGCAATCGAAGGGATTTCGATCTGCTTAGGTGGCGGCAAAACCAAGTTCTGGCATGCTCGGGTTTCACTCAAGATAAGATTAATAGAAACTGCATAAAGCATAGCGATTATAACATGCCGGAGCGCATTTTTCTCGTCATGCCGTGGAAATTTTTAGAATCCGGTGGATGTTTTACATCGTATCCACTATTCTTGCCGGTCTGTGAGTCCGTCGCGCGACGTTGCGTGAGGGGATGACGTGGTCTGGGACGTGCGGAATGGGCGGACGATTGACCGATATTCCGACTGGACAGCGGCGCACTTCGTCCGCACAATACAGCAGCCCCGATCGGCAAACGGCGTTTTTTCCCGCCCAATCTAGGATCGTCCGTGGGACGTGCCATGCCCCGGGGCTCGGTGTCATCAGGTAGAGGAGCCGTGCCGGATGGATTTTCGTGTTGATCTCGATTCCTACCGCGGCCCGCTTGATCTGCTGCTCTACCTGGTGCGCAAACATGAGGTCGATGTTACCGATATTCCGATCGCCCTGATCGCGCGGCAATACATCGACTATCTCGAGGTCCTCAAGGTAATGGATGTCGATGCGGTTGGTGATTTTTTGGACATGGCCAGCACGTTGGTCGAGATCAAATCGCGATTGGTTCTGCCGCGTGTGGAGGAGGAAGATGAGGCGTTGGAGGACCCTCGCGAAGAGCTTGTGCAGCAATTGCTCCAGTACAAACGGTACAAGGATGCCGCCAGCATGTTAGAGGATCGCAGTCGGCAGTGGCAGAAACGATATGGACGTCTCGCGGATGATCTGCCGCCGCGCCGCGTGGACCCAGCGGACCAGCCAATCCAGGAGATTGAACTCTGGGACCTGGTCAGTGCATTCGGCCGGATCATGCGTGATAGCCGAACGGTGCAGCCGGCGAGTGTCGTATACGACGAAACGCCGATCCACGTGTACATGCAACGGATCCACCACCGATTGATTGAGCGTGGCCGGGTGGCGTTCTCGGAAATGTTCGATCGCGGCATGCACAAATCAGCACTTATCGGTGTGTTCCTGGCCGTATTGGAGCTGGTACGTCACCACAGCGTACGGACCGAGCACC
>CAZSOG010000211.1:0-7397 GCA_964607555.1 uncultured Pirellulaceae bacterium
CGGACCGAGCACGCGGTCCCATTGGCGGACGTTCGCACTTGGGAGACGCGACTCGTTTGCCTCCCTTGTAAAGAACCCTAAACTACCATGTCCGCACGTTTTCCGCCGTCGTCGAAATCGAGCACATCCCCCCGAGATGAAATACCGGTCCAGCGAGGACACCGCCGATGATCACCACGCCATCGCTTGGCCTTATCACCTCCGCAGCCGCGCGCTCGAAGGGGGCGCGAAAATGGAATCAAGGCGTCGTGCTCTTGATCTTCGCGGCGGTTCTTTTCCCAGTCTCCTATACCGTAGCAGATCCTGACATCTGGGGGCATGTCCGGTTTGGCCAAGATATCCTTGCGTTCGGTCGGATTCCCACGACGGACTCTTATTCCTACACCAGTGGCGCACAGCCGTGGATCAACCACGAATTGTTGGCGGAGATCGCGTTTGGCTGGATTTTCAATCAGTTCGGCGCCGTGGGATTGATCGTCCTGAAGACGCTCATCGTGATGCTGACGCTCACACTTGTTTTCTGGTACGCATGCCGTAAGGGACTGGAGACACTCCCAGCGGGAATCCTCATGGTGATGACCGCCACGTTGGTTCTACCCGACGCGATCATGGTCCGGCCACATATTTTCACCTACCTTTTCTACGCGGTGACGATTATTGTCGTCAACGAAGCCGATGCGGGTCGACTCAAGCTATTGTGGGTGCTGCCATTCCTGTTTGTTTTGTGGATCAACACGCATGGTGGCGTGCTGGCCGGGGTCGCCATGCTCATCGTGTGGTCCGGCGTTCGCGTCCTGTTACCGGCGGTTGTGCAACGGCGTGCGGCATTACTCAAGACACGCGCGGCGGGGACGATTTACACGGTGCTTGGCGCAAGCCTGATCGCGCTGTTGATCAACCCCTTTGGCCACCAACTCGTCTGGTTCTTGGTCCGTACAGGCACCGTCCCACGGCCCGAAATCACCGAATGGAACGCCGTGCGGCTCTTGTCATTTGAAGGGATCGGCTACGCCGCGTTCCTGGTCGCCATGACCGTGGCAATCATCTCCGGCCGGCATCGATTGAGTATGCCGATCGTGGCATTGTTCGTTGTTACCGGGGCGCTGCCCTTGCTGGCCCAACGCCATTTGCCGTTGTTCGGACTGACATTCGCCCTCTTGGGCGCCGAATCCGTGGCCGCGGCCTGGCGGCGGTGGACGAGCATCCGCGGTTCAAATGCGACGGCGATCGTATCCCCTTGGCCCACTCGTGTCGTGTGGCTGTCGGTGGCGATTTTGCTCCTCAGCTGTGCGCCTCATTTTCGCGGAATTCTGGTCGACACCAAACGGTTTCCCATGCCGGTTCGGGCAGTGGAGATGATCCAGCGTAGCGGTTGCGGCGCCAACCTGGCAGTTCTGTTTGACTGGGGCGAATACGTGATTTGGCACGTTGGCCCACGGGTCCAAGTGTCCGTGGATGGCCGCCGCGAGACCGTTTACGACGCGACAAGCTACCGACAGAATCTTGATTTCATGCGGGGGACGGGCCGCTGGGACGCGATCTTGACCGAGTACCCCACGAACATGGCATTGGTTCGGCGTCACGGCGCTTGCGCGAATCTGCTGCTGCAGCGTGCCGATTGGGAATTGCTCTATCAGGACCAACTCTGTGTCCTGTTCGCAAAACGAGGGAGCGCGCCGGCACGCGCGCTGCGTCGCGTGACGCCACCCGCCGTGAGCCCGTACGGCAAAGGCCTGAGATTCCCCGTTGCACTGACCACAAGACCAGCCGGCCAGCACGCGCGGAAATGGCCGGCCGCGGGACTTGCCGCACGCTGAGGCGGGTTCGCGCTGGTCACGGTGCTTGGTACTATTCACGGATTGACAAACCGTCCTAACCCGCTATCCGAAGGAGAAAACCATGGATGCCGAAATCAAGGACCTGGCCAAGAATATACAGCAGCGTCTGGTCAATCTGCGAGACAGTCTTTGACTACGCGACCAAGAAACAACGCATCGGGGTGGTCGAACAAGAAATGGGGCAACCCGGCTTTTGGGATAATCATGAGCGCGCCCAGGGGGTCGTCACCGAGCTGAAATCGCTGAAGTCCATTGTCGAGCCGCTGGAAAGGTCGATGCAGGCCGCCGAGGATCTGGACACGCTGTTCGAGTTAGCCGACGAAGATGAGTCGATGGATGCCGAAGTGGTAGGCGAGGTCAACCGGCTGAACCATGACGTCGAGTTATTGGAGTTGAAATCGTTGCTGAGCGGCGTGCATGACAGTGCGAGCGCGATCATGACGATCAACGCGCGGGATGGCGGGACCGACGCCAACGACTGGGCCGAGATGTTATTGCGCATGTATACGCAGTGGGCACAACGGCATGAATACTCGATCGCGATGCTGGACCGAAATGACAACGACGAGGCTGGAATCAATAGCGCGACGATCGCCATCCGTGGACCGATGGCCTACGGTTACCTGAAAGGTGAAACTGGCATCCACCGGCTTGTCCGCATCAGCCCGTTCAACGCGGAGGGAAAGCGGCAAACGAGCTTCGCCGCAGTCGATGTTTCCCCCGAAATCGCGGATGAAACGGAAATCGAAATCGACGAAAAAGACGTCCGCGAAGACACGTTTCGGGCCAGTGGAGCCGGCGGACAGCATGTCAACAAGACCGATAGCGCCATCCGGCTCACACACATGCCGTCCGGGATCGTCGTGCAGTGCCAAAACGAGCGGAGCCAGCACAAGAACCGATCATCTGCATGGAAGATGCTCCGTTCGCGACTGGCCCGATTGGAGGAAGAAAAACGTGAGGCGGAACAGGCCGAGAAGTATCGGAGCAAAGCGCGCGTCGGGTTCGGCTCGCAAATCCGGAACTATTTTCTGCATCCGGACCAACGCGTGAAAGACGCCCGTACGGGTTATAGCGTCGGTAACTTTCACAGCGTGCTGGACGGGAACATCCAAGGGTTTCTCGACGCGTATTTGCGTTGGCGCGTTGCGCGGAACTAAAGGGTGGGCAAGAAGTCCCACGACGGGTGCCACCAGGGGATTTGTGGAAACAGCGCCAGCGCCGTACGTTCGGCGACGCGCGTCGAGGCATGGACTTGCCCCCTTTGCAACGTGGTGGCGAGATCGATATGCCCGAGCAACAACTGGGTGAGTTGAGTGGCCGTACACCGGAGGTAGCTTCGACCAAGTTTTCCAGAGGATAATGCAATGCCCGATCGATGCACGCGCAGGTGGAGGCGACCGTGTTCCAGCATGAGCCCGAGTTCGCAGCCGCTGGAGAAATTCGCATCGCGTGCCCGCTGGTACAAGGTCGCGTGGAGGGCGTTCAGATAAAGACGCGGCTTCGGGAGCCGTGCCATGAACACGTGCGAATGGTCGGTCTCGTGGCAGACGTGCTGCCCTCCGGCGCGCATCAGCAGTTCATGAAGAGGGTGACCCGGGTGCCCATCGAGGCGGATGGTATGAACTCCTTGCTCCATGGCGTCTCCGCAGGCGCGGAAGAGCAGCTGACGCGTCGCTTCCGGATGATCGGCGGCTCCTACGAGCTCCACGATGCGGCCTCCCCGCGTAACCGCGTAGCCGACGATCGGCATCAACTGATCGTCCAGGTGCAGTTTATCGCGACCGGAAATCGCAATATAGATCCGGTCATGCCCGTGCCGACCGATGAGCCATTGCCAATAGGCCTTGGTGCGGACGATCGTCCCATGAGTTCGCGCCGTCGCCTGTTCGTACAGACGCACGAGTGCTCCCCATTCAACGCGCCGCCACAATCGAATCGTGTACGGTTTCGGTCTGGCCTTGCCCATTTGCGGAATCGGTAAACGGCCCTGCTCCGGCACGGCCGACTGCAGGTGAGAGCGAATGGATCGCGGCGCCGCGGCGGTGTACATGTGACGCCCACACACGACCCAGCCACGATGCGCATAGAAAGACCCTTGGTTCGTGCTGAGCAATCCGAGAACCGTGCTGTTCTCTTTGGTCATTCGGCGCGTTGCCTCGGACAACATGGCCGTGGCACATCCGCGACCACGATACTCCGGCTGAGTGGCGACATCGGCGATGTAGGTGACGGGCAACACGGTCGAGCCAAAGCGGATTTCGCGCTGTATCGTGCGCAAATGGGCCACGATATCCGGTCCATCCTTGATGATCAGCCGATGCGACGGCTCGTAGAACGGATCTTCGAGTTGCGCCTGGAACTCCGCCAGCGTCGGTCGTTGAAAGACGCTTAACAAGAAACGATGGATCGCGAAATGATCGGCGGCCTGCGCCGTCTCGACGCGCCACGCCGCCTGGATACCACGCTGATCGCGCGGGCGCGCGGAACGCCGAGACGTTGACCGTCGCTTCTCCTCGGAGGTCGCGCCGACCGAATGTCCCGCTTCCGACGGATTCACGGAGTTCATGAAATAGAATCCTTTCCCGCGGTTCAATTAGGTCCCACCACTGGAATGCAGATCTACACGCCCACCGAACACTCAACGGAAGTAGAATCAAGAATGTGCGTCAAAGAAAGTTGAGCGTCTGTTGCTTCGAGTCTTCCCTACTCGGCGTTCGCCCTTGCCAGGTACGATCCATGGAAAGTACCGGTCACCGTGTTCCATCCATGTTAAGGTTCCCCGCGCGCAAGATCCAGTAGGCGTGGGCGCAGATTACGTTCCGGGAAAAGACAGAATGCGTATTCGCGCGATGCGAGAATCGCGGTTGACCGCAACGCGACCTGAAGATCTCGGCGCTGGCGCAGCAGACCGTCGCGCCGCATTTCCAAAAATCGGCGCAGGTTCGCATTAACCTGTTCCAGCTCCTGATGCCGCTGACGCCGGTCCATGGTGGGCGGCGCGGCGTTCACCAAGTTTCGTTTGCGCTCGATCAAACGCTCTGTTTCCGGTAACACGTCGACATGGCACTCCGGGTGATAGCGTAACTCGCGCAATAAATCATCGATGCGGCGAAGATCGGCGGGAACGACGTCTTGTCGATGGATCGGCAACATTGCCGTAAGTGTCGCAACCAGGAATGCCGGCGGCTCGATACCGAAAAAACGTCGCACCAACGCATCGGTTAATTCGTCGTACTTGGCGCCCCCAATCCCGTGAATGAACAGGTCGCTCAGCAAGAGTCGCGCGAACATGGTCGTCATCAAAGCGCGCGGGCGAAGGTAGATGCCCTGTCGTTCCGCGTTCTGAAGTCGCTGAACGGTTGACTCCAAATCGCCGTCCGGGTCGAGTCCCAGCGGAATAACCACCGAATGCCGATCGGTTAACTCGGCGTTGCGCCCCGGACGATTGATCCACGCCGGCCGACGAATCAAGTCGTCGCGAGTCCAGAGCCAGAAGGGCGTTTCGATTGCTTCGCCTAGCTGCGCCAAGTCAGGGACGGGATGCGCGTGGCTGCGGACGCGGTTGACCTGCCGGTACGCGGCCAGGCAATCATTGTGCACTTGCAGAAACCACGCACAATGGTGCAACAGATGTGCGGCCAGATACTGGAATGGCATCTGGCCACAGAGTTGGCCGAGCGGCACTTCGAGTGTGTTCAGGCCCCAGCGGCCTTCCAAAACATGGCGGGCGCGCGCGACCGCCGCGCCGAGCGGAGCGCCCGCTTCCATTGCTTCGACCGCGCTTGGCCACCACGCGCGGATCAGCGGATCATGTACCAACGGTTCGATTGTCTCCGCCACGCGCCGGCCAAAGGCACGAAATAGGTCGTGATCTTGAACCATCCGATGCTCGTAGGCAACCATGTGGCCCGCTTGATCGAACGGGATCGAAACAAGCCGTGGTCGAGCCACCGGACCGGTTGGCACGCGTAGCGACGTCGCCCGCACGTGGTCGTTATCACACAGCAGATGCACGGCGACACCATCAACGCGCCGCGCGAGTTCGGACAGAACAAAGTTTTTGAACCACACCCCCGGATGAACGAGTTCGGGTTGATGTCCCACCATCACAACCGGCGCTTGTTTGTCGGCCACCCGGCATGACGAGACATCTCGATATTCGGCCGTATAACCGATTGCGGCAGCCAGCATCCGCGTGCGCGCCTCCGCCGCCAGGTCCGCCAGGGCATGACCGCCAAGGTCAGCCTGCTGCAGACGACGCGTTTGAATATTGCGCGCAATCCAAGCAATGCCGTCGATCGGCGCGGGATCGATCAGCGCATGTCCATCTTCACGCGGGGCCCGCAAACGTCGTGGTTGTATCAGACTCACTGACTCACTCATCCTGCACTCTCGCCACACTTCGATTGCACCGTCGTCGACTGTTCCAGCCGCGCGCGCACAACACTCCGCTCAAGAACCTCATGATAGTATTGCAATCGAATACGCGAGTTGTCCAGCGATCCACCGAAAGACCGTTCTTCCTCGAGGTATATCAGTGGAACGGGAATCTCAATAACGTGCAGCTGATTCGCGACGGCTTGAACCCAAAGCTCCAGGGGCATTGCATAGCCATCCTCGTGGATGTGCAATTGTTTCAGCGCGGCGACTCGATACGCTTTGAAGCCGCAAAACGCATCGGTCAGGCGCAGACCGAGTCGAGCGTTGAGTTTAGCTGTGATGCATTGATTAACCCACCGGCGTTCGGCGGGTGCGACGGTATCCTCCGAGAATGAGCGCAAATACCGGCTACCGGAGACGATATCCGCCGTGGCCGTCGCCTTGACGAACTGCGGGATCCGTTGGGGTTCGTGCTGTCCATCGCAATCGATTGTGACGAGCACGTGAAATGCGTGATCGATCGCGTACCGAAACGCGGACTGCAACGCGGCGCCATAACCGCGATTCGAGGGATGCGTTATGACGCGTACGTCGGATCGTCGGGCCAAGAGCGATGCCGTGCCGTCGGTTGATCCGTCGTCCACGACCAGGATCTGGTCGCAGTACCGGGCCACTTCATCGAGCACTTGATTCACGTGGTCGGCTTCATTGAAAATCGGCAGGGCCGTGAGTGAACGCCTCATCAAATTCGCCATTTGCTTGACTCACCAGTTATAAAGGCCGGAACAGCGGTGCATTTGGAGGAGCATTTCGCAGGTGCTGCTTCTACCAACACGTGACATCTAGCCCAGATTCCGCGCTACCAATGGCTCGGCAGAAACGGGCCCATTGGCGCGCGAAAACACGACGCAACGTGGATTATCGCGAGTATTTGGCGTACTCGACGTGGCGCACCACCACCCAATTTACAACCCAGGCATGAACGGCGGCGGCGCCGATCCGCCGCAATCGACTCGAACCGTCCCTTCATTCTAGATGACAGCCCGGCAACGTCAATGTCGCCTCTCCCGCGGCAAACCGTTGGAAGGAGTTGCCCGATCGCCGCCGGTGGTCGCCGATCGGGCAGTTTTCAGGCGGGAATTTCTCGAAGAAACTGGGGCTTGGCGATGGTCAAAT
>CAZSOG010000212.1:0-7366 GCA_964607555.1 uncultured Pirellulaceae bacterium
GAGTTCTTTAACTATCTTCCCGTCCCACGTTGGCGCAGCCTGATCAGCAAGCTGGCCATCCCATTCTTGGCGGCGGCGGTGGTCTTTGGTCTGAACGCTTGCGTGGTCCTGTGCACCGCGGCATTTTCCCACAGCGTGCGATTCACGTACCGTGTGGTAGAGGATCAGGGCCAATCCCTGGCATGGGTCTCGCTGGCGGCGCTGGCGGCATTTTCGGTTGGCTGGATGCTTTCGTCATTCCTGGAGAGCGCCACGTTCGCGGTCGGCGGTGCCATCCTGGTCCCGTGGCTGGGTGGGGTGATTATCTCGCTCATCATCCACTGGCTTGACATCAATGCGGACGACACGGGCGTCGCCGTAATCTGTACCGTGATTTGGTTAGCGATGGCGGGGATCTGCTTCCCGATCGGCACTTGGCATTTCCTGCGTCGTGTGCGACCGTGAACCGTTGCCCGAGCCGCGGGCTGGCGTAGAACGCGTTGGAGTTTTCGTCGCACTTTAGCCGAGTTATACGGCGACTCGCCATGTTTGACGCATTCGGCCAAGCCGAACGCTGCAAGCGTGTTTCTTGGCACTCGGGTCCGTTTGTGTCATTTCTGACGGGGCGGAGTATTGTGCTCGACACGCGCCAATGCTTCGAGCAGTTCGCGGTGGACGTCGGGTGTCGCGGCGGCGGCGAACGGCGGTTTGTCCAGCTTGAACGGTCCACCTCGAAAATTGGTGATCACAGCGCCTGCCTCTTTGACGATCAGGGCCCCGGCCGCGACATCCCACGGCTTGACCGCGGTTGCCCAATAACCATCGAGACGGCCCATGGCCATGTAGCACAGGTTCAGTGCGGCCGATCCAAGTCGGCGAATGGCCTGTGCGGCATGGAGCACCTCGATAAGCCGTGCGATCTCGAGTGACTCGCGCGGGAATTCTGACGGCAGGCTGACGGCGATCAGGCTTTCGTCCAATTTACGGCAGTCACTCGGTCGGATCGGTTTTCCGTTGAGTTGCGCGCCGGCACCCGCGATTGCCGTAAAACACTCGTCGGCCACCGGGTCGTAGACGGCACCGACCAGCAGCCGATCTCCTTGGCATAAAGCGATCGAGACAGCATAGCCGGGCATTTGGTGCACGTAATTCATGGTTCCATCGAGGGGGTCAACAACCCAGCAATACTCGGATTCTCGATTGGATGTCAACGTGGTCGTGGCCCCGTCCATCTCTTCTTCGGCGACAAAATCGTGTTTTGGAAATGCCCGTGTGACAATATCGCGAATGGTCTCTTGCGACTTGAAGTCGGCATCCGTCACGAGATCTTTCGGAGATTTTTCGCGCGTCGTGAAGCTCCCGCACATCTGGGTCAACACTTCGCCGCCGGCGTGTGCAGCTTCCAGACATATATCCATAAACGCTTTCATATCAATGCCTTTCTGAGTGTGATGGGAGATTTCTTCGTGGCTGATTATAGCGGGCCATTGTCTTTGCCGCGCCGGGAGAGGTGGCCGATCCGTGGGAAAAAAGTTCGGATTGCCGTTGTCTTGGATTATGGGCAGATTAGCACCCGCCGCACCGTCAGGAAAATCTGGCGGTTTTTTTTCGCAAACGCTGGACATGACGTTTGACTTTGGTATCATCAAAGGCGTGGCAGTTGTTTGGGACTTCTTTACCGAGTCGTGAACCGGCCGCAACATTATTTTTTTGGTTGTCCTTTGTGGCAGCCCTGGCCTCTTCTCTGTTCCGGCCCCGCCGTTACGCCGCAACGCGGACGGCGGGGTTTTTTTCGTTGTTTCGGTAGTTCGGTAAATCGGTAAATCGGTCAACCGCTTCACCACTGAAACACTGAAACACTGAAACACCGACAATCGAGCAAATACCCGTGAACGGTTTCAAAACGCCAAGGGGCTCATGATGTGGAAGCTCCACGCCAATGTCGGCCTATGGGAATCAGCCGTTGCGACTGCTCGGATCGACATGCGGTGTCCGGAAAAAGGGTTATTCGAGTTCGAATGGAACGGCACGAAGTTGCCCAACATGCAGCTGAACCAGTTGCATGGTCCGACACGAGACAACGGTCCGGCGGACCTCATTCCCGGCAGTTCGTTCGTGCGCGACGGAGTCTTGATCCAACCCTACGACGATGCCGCGGACGTATCGACACGATTTCAAATCGAATGGCGCATGGTGCAATGGGCGAGCGATACGCTTTGGATCGATACGCTGGTTTCGGCCGATACGCAGCAACTCGATTATCGGCCGCGTTTTCGACTCGAAAGCACCATTCCGGCCCGGCAACGTGAGCGCTTGCCGGCGAAGTCTTCGTCGCCCGAGGCCTGGGCTTGGGATGTATCGTTGTTCCGCCTGACACCAGTTCCGCTCACCTGCGCACAGATCATGGACACCAGCGATGTCGCCGCCGACCAGGTGGTTTCACGAGACGACACGCTACAGCGCGGTACGGATGTATTCGCGGCACCACTTGAAAAGGGCGTGGTACGCAGCGTCCTCGTCCGCTCGGTCCTCACGCAACGCGCGCACGACGTCGACAATGTTCAGCGTGCCTGGCAAGACCTGGCGAACGCATATCCGCTCCCGCAATTCTAGCCCGCATGACTCAGCACTACAGCGGCATCCGGCGCGACGCGTTGGTAAACGACAGCCAAGTCGTCCTGGTAGGCCCGCCGCCAATGTTTGGACTGTTCGAGCACTCGCACGAGTCCCGGGCGGCGGCGCCGATCCCAGACGACCGTATCGACGGCGTAGCGATCGAGTATCCGTTCCGCCAGGTCGGGCCGTCGGCTGATCAGCACGTAGTCGTTCCACACCGGATCGGGAAAAAAATCGATGCGCGAATCGACGAACACTTTCGCGCCTGGATCGAGTTCCCACGACAGCAAGGCCCCCCATTCCATGGGCTGATAGAGGCGCCCACGATAATGCCGCTGCCGCAGGAATTGCACGACTCCGGTCCGCACGGCTTGCGGCGTGCGTGACCGCTTTGTGGCCGGTAGGAGTATATTATCGCAGCGTGTCCATGGTGTCGCGAAGAAAACGAAGAGGAGTACGGCGCCGAACACGACCGCATTATGAAATGTGCGTTGCTCGGCCGGCTTTACGCGTGGGAACAGGTGGTCCAGGACGGCCACGGCATAGGGTGCCAATACGGGTGCCAGGACGCACGCCCACCAGATCACCATGCGCTGGGACTTGGCCGCCAGGACCAGCATGGCGAGGAGCAGCAACAGGTCCGAGACCGTGACAACTTTTCGGCTCAAGCCCAGCACAACGAGGACGACGGTAATCGAGCCGAACAACGCGCGACCGGTGGTCGTCGCCAACGTGGGCGGAAGCCATTCCTCGATATTCCGCGACGTGGCAAGCGATGTCACACCCGTGACGTAGTCGAGCACGCGCGGTCCATTGGGATTGACAAACACGATCGCGGCGGCGGCGAGGCAGCAGCCGAGATAGCAACGGACATAGCGATCGCGCGCGACGGAGTTCAGACCCGCGTGGCGCGCCACATCGGCTGCGCGCCCAACCAGAAAGATCCCGGGCAGCACGACGCCCAGCGGAAACGCGCCGTGCGTGTTGGTCCATAGCAACTGAACGATGCCCGCGCCCAGCACCATCGTCCAGCGAGGCATCCAGGTCCAGAGTATGGCCAGCAGTATCCCGAATAGAAGTACCGAGAACATCTGGGGGCGCACGGCCAGATTGCTCATGGCCGTGGCGATGGTCAATAGGGTCAGTGCCGCCGTAATACGGATGCTTCCCGAGCGCCGGAACGTCACGTAACTGATCAGGCCAAAACCGGCGGCATAGACGAGTCCGGCCAGGAACTGCGTCAAAGGGTATCCGCCAGTCCGTGCCATGGCAAAGAAGGCAAGTTGTGCGACCCAGGCCTGGTTCACGACGGGGCATCCGGCGATGGTGTGGGTAAACGTATCCGCATGGATCGACGCGTGCTGTTGCCACATCGCTCGGCCGAGATTGGCGTGCATCCAGAAATCCACCGGAAAATCCGTGCTTGTCCACACAACCACCGCGACCAGTAAAGTCGGCAGTCCTCCCCACACGGTCGCCATGGACAGACGCGGTGCCCATACCGCCGGTACCAGTGGTTTGATTCGTATCGTACCCGTCATGGATTATGTCGCTCGCACTCGGAGTTTGCACGCGCTGGCGCCCTGCAAAAAGATAGCACGGTTCTCGGATTGCGACCTACGTTTCAAAGGAGCGGAACGCCGATTTGTACGCGTTGTGATGCGTTGCACGTTCCAAGGCGTCGTCTTTCGGTCGCCTCGAGTATTCATTGGGCACTTGGCTCGTGCGCTGCCAACAGCGCGCGGCAGACGAGTTTGTTCGACATGACGGGCTGATGCAAAACGAAACCACCACACTGCCAGTTCCGTGTGTGCCGTCGACGGTTCCGGCACCGATATCGTCTACGAAAACGCCGCGCGCCGCGCCGCGTCCTTTCGTCTCCATCGTCGTACCGACCTACCGCGAAGCGGCCAACGTGCGCGAACTTGTGCAACGCATTGCCGACGCACTCCAGTATGAGTACCCTACCTATGAGATCGTATTCGTCGACGACAATAGCCGCGACGGTATCGACGCGGAGGTTAAGCGACTCCAGGCAGAGCGGTATCCAGTCCGTCTGATCGTGCGTACCGCGGAGCGTGGTTTGGGCACGGCGGTCATGCGCGGTTTCGACGAGGCGTTGGGAGATGTACTTGTGTGCATGGATGCCGACCTGAGCCACCCGCCGGAAAAATTGCCTGAACTGATTGCACGAGTCGAGTCGCCGGGGACCGAGTTTGCAATTGGAAGTCGCTATGTCCGGGGAGGTGGAACGGATTCCAACTGGAGCTGGTTTCGCCATTGGAATAGCCGCGTGGCAACCTGGTTGGCGCGGCCGTTTTCGAAAGCGAAAGACCCGCTGGCTGGCTTCTTTGCTGTTCCACGCGTGGTCTTCCAACGCTGCGCGCCGCTCGATCCGGTCGGCTATAAGATTGGCCTGGAGATTCTGGTGAAAGCCAACTGCCACAACGTCGGCGAGGTTCCGATCCAGTTCGCGGACCGGACGCGCGGCGAGAGCAAACTGACGCTGGCCGAACAATTTCGCTACCTGCGCCACCTAAAACGCCTGGCCGAATTCAAGTACCGTCGCGCGACCCCGTTACTGTTATTCTGCATGGTGGGCGCGACGGGCACTGTTATCGACCTTGCCGGGTATGCCGTGCTGTTGGCCGCGGCGGTCCCGGTCCCGCTGGCACGCGCCGCCGCGATCGGTATGGCCATGACTTGGAACTACACGCTGGATCGCAACTTGACGTTCCGTAACGTCGCAAAGCCAGGCGTCTGGAAAGCATATGGACGGTTCGTGGCTAGTTGCAGCCTTGGAGCAATGTTAAGCTGGGCTTTGGCGATGGTGCTGCCCGTCTGGTTCGAGTTGTTCGAAACGCACCTGGTAGGTGCCGCCGCCATGGGCGTCGTGGCCGGCACGTTGGCCAATTTCCATTTGTCGCGGACTTGGGCTTTTTGCCGACACGCGCGGTAACGCTGGATTAGAGACCTTATAGGCGGAAATCTGATGATCTTGAGTCAAGTTTTTAGGTCGCGGTTCAGCCGCCACGGGAGTTGATGCCGGGCGAGCGACGCGGGTAGTGCAGAATCATCGCTCCACCGGGATAAACCCGGCGGTGGCGGACGGGAATTAGGTAGTGTTGACCGCGAGGTAGTGCAGAATCATCGCTCCGCCGGGATAAACCCGGCGGTGGCGGGAAGCGCAAAGGGACCGAGCGCTGTGCGCGGGTCTCCTGACCCCGCACAGAAGCGACCGAAGGTCTCCACCGAGTCGCCATGCGTCAGTTGGTTGGAGGTGAAACCTCGTTAGATTCTTAGGCTACCAGTTATGCGCACCGTGCGCGCGTGTCTCCAAGCGAACGACGGGAGCGCGATCGAAGGAGGGCGTACTCCCTTGTGAGTTGCGGGCCACCCGCATTGGGCGAGATCCGAGCGTCAACGCGGAGTGCCTCGAGCCGTGGTTTTGTGCTAGACACGTCACACGCATCCAGTTCCACGGCAGACGCGACGATGTCAACAGAGTCCGATTCCTTGTTACCACCAATAATCGACGTAAGTACGCTCCATGTTTCGTGTCAAGATTTGCGGGATCACCAACCCACGGGACGGGCTGGATGCGGCCTCGGTCGGTGCCGATGCGCTCGGGTTTAATTTTTACCGGCGTAGCCGACGGTATGTCCTTCCGGCGGACGCCGAACGCATTGTACGGGCGCTACCGCCCGAGATCGTCAAGGTCGGCGTGTTCGTCAACTCGACTGCCGATAGAATGTGGACGATCGCCGAACAGGTGGGACTGGACGCGATTCAGCTCCACGGGGACGAGCCGGTGGATCGTATCCTCGGCTTACGCCCGTATCCAGTCATTCGTGCATTTCGGTGCGGCCCGAACGCAAAGCAATGGGTCAGAGACTATATAGAGGAGTGCCGACAGTTAGATGCGCTGCCTGCGGCGGTCCTGATCGACGCCTATCAACCGGACGAATATGGTGGCACCGGAACCGCGGCTGACTGGAAAGCGGTCCGCAATATCGCGGCATCTCTCCCTGATATGCATGTCGTGCTGGCCGGGGGCCTGCACGCCGATAACGTTCGGCAAGCCATTGAGACCGCCAAGCCGTCAGCGGTCGATGTCGCCGGCGGGGTCGAACGCATTCCCGGACACAAGGACAGGGAACAAATGCGGCGGTTCGTCAACGCCGCGCGGGCCGGCCTCGAGCGTCTCGGAACCTAGTTGCCCCGCGGCGCGGGCGGTTGTTAGAAACCCTATGGGCGGGAATTTGATGATCTTGAGTCAAGTTTTTGCATCGGACTACGCATCGAGGTCGTGGACCGCGAGAAGCTAGGGATTTGCGTTGCTCGGTGGGGCGTGGGGGCGTCTGCCGGGGTATGCGTCTGGGACGGGGTTTGCGGTCGGTTTGGAAAACCGACTTACCTTTGCCGCCCACCTGGATACCGGGCGGCGCCACGAGTCGCTTTTTTGGGCGCTATAGGTAGAGCGGCTCTGGGGTGCTGAAAACTCGCTATTGTAGCGCAAGACGTTTCTTCCGGTTTTCCTGTCGTTTGTCAACCGCCAACCATGGGGAATTTACAGGGACCTTTCGAAGCGCCTTGGCCGAAGGCCATATTCATCGTAGTAACGATGGGAAAAGAATCCTTTGGCTGAAAGCCATATTCAGCCTCTCCAGCGGCAGGAAACCGGGGCTGACCCAGTCACTGTAACAAGTGGGGCAACCCCAACGTTTCATCACCCTGGACGGGCTCTTCGTCTGACGCAGAGATGCTCTCC
>CAZSOG010000213.1:0-7352 GCA_964607555.1 uncultured Pirellulaceae bacterium
GCGTAACTCCCTCGATTGGAGTGACTTGCGCCATGCGTGACAGACAAAGTGGCGCGGTCCAACTATTTCTTATTTCTTATTTCTTATTTCTTATTTTTTATTTCTTCAAATCATTCCTTCATGGTTGGCTCACGTTTCGAGTTTGAGTCTTTCACAGCGGACGAACGCGCACGTCGCGGACGATAATTCGCATGGTGCCAAACTGAGCGCCCGGGTGAACCTGGAATCCGATCTTCCCATGGTCGGTCAGGTCATCATGGACGTCGGCCGTCTTGTGGCCGTTCAGGAAGATCACCTGGCGCGTTGCCGCCGCGCGGATCAGGATCGTATTCCAGCCGTCACGGTCGATGATCTTTGGGTTTGTATTGATCGCGACGAACATCTTGCCGGGTCGATAGAGTGAGCCGCTCAGGGCGAACGGGTCTTTGTACTCGAGAATATCCGCCTGGAGCGAAACGTGCGGTTCCTGATAGCGATACCAGACGCCCGAATTGCCGGGCCAAACCATGCGGTAAGTGACCGCGACTTCGAAATCGTCAAAGGATTCCTTCGTGAACAGGTCACCCGGAGTGTTCCCCGGCCCCTGACGGCCGATCAGTAGCCCATCCTTGACTTCCCAGACCGCCTTGCCTTCCGGTTGCCAGCCGCTGAGATCCTTGCCATTAAACAGACTTTGCCAGGGCGCGCTCGGATCGGCCGGGCGGCCGGCGGACCACCGGATCGCGCGGGCGACCAGCGTGCGGAAGTTAGGGTTTTCGTAGGCAAAATGATCGTGGCCCGATTCCATGTAGAAGACGCGCGAGTTCTTATAGGTCTTGACCCACGCCAACTGTTTTCCGCTGGTCGGATTATCGGTCGTCAAGAGAACTTTCGCGTTCGGATCGACGTCATACCCCTTGTAGGTTTCGTCATGGATCGTGTAGTCCCGCAGGCCGCGCGTGATCGGATGATTGGGATCGGCGATATGAACTCGGATTTCTTGCCCGTGAAGGAACGTACTCGCGGGCAGGGTTTTCCCGTTCTCGGTGTGCTCGGCCCGATGATAGCGTCCGCCAATGATTTTGGCGTACTCGGGCCAGTTTTCATGCGCCGCCAACGTATGGTGGAGCGCCACGACACCGATCCCTTTTTCAAGCAGCTTCACGAACGCCTGTTGCTGCGCCGGAGTAATACCTTGCGCCCACATGTCATAGAAGACAATCACATCGTACTTATCCGTCGCCGCGGGTCCCAGCAGCGCCGCGGCGGCGGGATAATCCGCCTTGTCCATTTGGACATCCGGAATCGAGGTGAAGACATCGTAGAATTGTTCGTGCTCAAACGGGTGCCCGCCGGTAATCACGAGCACACGAATCTTGCCTTCTTGCAGCGGTTTGGCGGCTGCCAGGCTCGTCGTCAGCAGCAGCGTGCCCAACAGGGCCACCAACAAGTTCTTGAACAGACGGTTCATGGATGCTTCTCCCTGTGACATGAGTTTTGTACGATCATCAAGTGCGGGGTCGAGAGCCCCACGCCTGGCGGCAAACGCAACACGTTCCCCCACTTCTTCGTCTTCATCAGTGCAATTCGCGGATTCGCGGTCCTCTCCTTTCTCACCTCTCCTCTCCCACCTACTTCTCAGCATGTTTCGGCGTGGCCTTGGTCTGTCCGGCACCGACTGCGACCGCGGGCAAGATGCGCTGGGCAGTGGTTTCGCTTAGATTGAAAATCGTGAAACCGTCGGCCCCCAGCCGGCGGGTGATGTCGATTTGACCGACCACGCGGTCGGGCGACAACGAAGATCGCGACGCGGTCGCGCCGATACCGGGGTAGATCGGGATGCGACCGCCGACCAATTCCCGTTGGGACTTGATCAGACGCTTGAAGTACTCGTCGCTCATCGTGTAATCCATGGGACAGACGAAATCGAGATAGCCTTTCCGAATCCAGAGCGGCCAGTCTTGTGCGACCGATTCACGGCATGCGGGATAGCTACCGAACACGGCGGCTGAAATCTTGATACTCGGGCGAATTCGCTTCGCCTCGCGGTGAACGGCCTCGACCAACCGGGTTATCTGCTGGCAGCGCCAGTCGGTGTAAGCGGTTTTCAGCTTACCCGAGTAACAGTCCGTGGGCCAATCTTGGACGGTGATTCCGGTGTCGGCCTCGAATTTGTGGTGGCTGTAATCACTGAAATCGCAGGTACCATTTGGATAACGAATGTAGTCAAAGTGGATTCCGTCGACGGCATAGTTCTTCACAACTTCCAGCAGGCTATCCAACTCCAACTTGAAGTTCGCCGGGTGGGCCGGGTTCAGCCAGTTCATCGGCTTGCCATCATAAGTCATTTGCAGTCGTCCGGCCTGCCGCAGCTTTTCAACATACTCTTTCGGCACCTCGCGTCCCAGGTTCCAGTTGACTTTCCAGACGTGGACCTCAACGCCATATTTCTTTCCGGCGGCGACGCATTGCGCGATCTGATCGCCATATTCCTTGACCACGGGGCTGACCGGCAACACGTCACTACGGTAGCGGGCCGATCCTCCCCACAGCATGTTGGGCACAATCATGTTGAACCCGGACGCGGCCAATTCGCGACACGTGCGCTCCCAATCACCCGGATAAGCGCCGGTTCCCGAGTGGTTCCACCAGGCGCGTCCTTCTACTTTCGGGCTCGCTTGTGCCCTGAGAAACACATCGGTTCGCAGCGTGCGGCACTTTCGCGCCGCGGCCAACGATTCAAAGCCCTTGCCTGCCGCGGCAAGTTGTTGTGCCTGCCGCATCAGCTCGTCCGCCTGCTTCAGTTGTCGCGTCAAGTCCGGGGTCAAGGAGTCGTGTAGCTGTTGGGCCAGCTGGGTTCCACCCTGGCAGTCGCCAATGTTGTCCGCTTGCTCGATCGCGCTGCGTGCCGCCTCGGTCCAAATCGAGGGCGCCAGTTTTCCCAGGATGGCGATCAGCATGGCCTGTTTGGCGTGCGGGTCATCATCGAGTACAACATGACTGAAATATGCCCCCGTGTCGCTCATCCACAGTGCCGCGTGTCCGGTCGGTTTTCCAGCGCCGTCAAGCCAACGCCCGACGACGCGGGCGGACGGATCGGCCGATTTCGGTTCGGTGATATTCCATGAATTCTGGCGGACCGTGCGTGGCATGCCCGGGATACCGGTCGTGTCGAGCTGGACCGCCGCCAACGTGTCGCGCCGCGCCGGCCGATAGTACGTCGGTTCTTTCAGTTTCAACAGCCGCATCAAGAGGGGCGACGAACCATAACACGCGAAGACCTTGCCGCCGGAGTTCACCCACTTCGACAACACCGAATAGTCCGCACTTGACAGGGACGGGTTGCACGGCAGGATGACAAGAGCCCGGCGCCCAAGACTTGCCTTCTGTAACGATGACTCCGTTAGCCGGTCGCACTCGATCCCTCCGTCGCGCAACAATCCTTCGATTCGATCCGCCGCATCGCGTCCCGCGCGCGTCTCCGGCCCATCGCCGTCGGGCACGACGATTGCCGTCTGGTGCCAACCGGCAGCGAGTTCACGCAAGTCGACCCAAGTGTCCTTGGCGGATGCGGACGGCACGGATCGTCGCCACAATGCGATGCGTATGCAATCCACGTGCTCCCAACCCCGTGGCTGCTGTTCCGTGCCGAAACCGTCCTTGGGGAACACGAACGTGCCCCACTGACTGTCGTTCAGCTGTTTGCCCTGCCCGTACCAGCCCGTCTTGCTGTGAAAATAGAGCGTGACATGCTCGAACATTTCCGCGTTCCCAGGCCGCAATTCCAGCGTGAAAAAGGACGGCGCGGACAGGTTCCAGGTGCCGAACCGGTCGACGACGACGCGGTTCAATTTGGCATCCGAGACGAAGGGCGCCGGGACGCGGAGCACGGCGCGCCCGCCGTCTTTCGTCATTTGCAACGGCGGCGTGCCTTCCGACGTTTTCCACGCCGCGGCGGCAGCCGGCACGCGTGCATACTGGAAATCGTCAAGAATCAGCTCGGATTCGGGACTCGCCGCCAGGCAGGTCACGCAGACCAATAACAGCGTGGACATCGGTGCAGCTCCATTGAGGGTGGGAAAACGCGTGGCCGGCTTAAACCCGGATTATTCATGAGCGATCTGTTGCGGTGCCGTAAGTCGGCCACCTGCTTCGTCAAAGGCCCCGCCGTCTTTGCTCACGTATTGACAATATGCTGCGCAGCCGACCGGTCCTTTTCCTTGCATCTGTCTCGACTTACGGCCCCTCGCGACGAATCTCATGAATCATCCGGCTTTAACGGGACAGCAGGTTCGCACACGGAGGGGCCATATCGTGCACATCATGCGCCAAGTAGATCGTATCGCGCCGCAAGGACACGTGTCAATCGTGTGCCGCCGCCGGCACGAGGAACCCCCATTCCTGCCATCTCTTTTTCTTTGCGCCTTGGCGTGATAATCCTCTTTTTTCACGCGCCTGCCGGCTGGAGCCTGGCACCGTTGGCAGCACCTCTGGACGGCCGGATCGACCTTACGGCGCGTCCGTGTTGTTGACGGCAGGCCGTGCGACCGGGTACGCTAAACGGCTTGTGTCTTGGATATTCAAGGCCCTCACGACGTGAACCAGGCGCCGTGCACGAGAGCCGAGACGACGCAACCACGGCGCGCGGGAAAGCCCGTGAGTTTGTTAACAACGATGCGGAACGTACGAATGCTCCATACCATGCGAAATCACGAACGGCGGGCCTCCGGGCCTCTGACGCGGTTTTTTGAGACCACGACGGTCCTGCTGGCGATTTGCACGACGATGCAAATGACAATTCCGATCGGTTTCGCCGGCGGTGGCCCGGAAAACGTCGCGGTGGTCGTGAATGACAACAGCTGGGCGTCGCTTGCCGTCGCCAACACATTCATTCAGCTACGCGACATCCCGCCGAACAACGTGGTTTACTTGAGCGACATGGACCAGTTCGAGCACACGGATGTCGAATCCTTTCGGCAACACATTCTCGGTCCGGTCCTTGGAACATTGCAACAACGAGGCGTCCTGAAACAGATCGATTGCATCGCGTACTCCAGTGATCTGCCAACGGCAATCTCGGTCAATCACGATGTCGGTGACAAGAAGCTGCCGAAAGTGCTCACGCGGACGGCGTCCATCAACGGGCTGACGTACCTGTACGAGCGTGTCTTGGCGAAGGACGCGGATTACCTGCAACTCAATACGAATTGGTACATGCGTCGCCCGGTTCGCCGCGTCAGCATCACGCCAATGACCAGCGCGGATCAGGCCGCGTATGAAAAGGCCGCCCAATCCTTGGCGAAACAAGAATGGAAAAACGCCTCGGAAGCACTGGCCCCCCTGGCGCGCCGATACGCGAACAATCCAGAAATCCAATACAATTTCGCGTGTTGCCTCGCACGGTTAGGTAAGCGCGACGAGGCCTTGCGGATGCTCGGCCGGGCGGTGCGTGCCGGCTGGACCGACGCGCGACACGCCAAGCAAGACGAAGACCTCGCATCGTTGCGCGAAGCCGACCAGTTCGGCAAATTGCTCGCGCAGATGGCGCGCGCGGGGCGCGTGGAATTCGACGTGCAGCCGACGACGGCATTCCGATCTCAATACGCGTGGGATGCTGCCGGACGCAACACGCCGGAAACGGGCGCACACTACATGTTGTCGATCGTGCTGGCGGTCACCAGCGGACGCGGCAATTCGGTCAGCGAAGCCATTCGCTGCCTGCAACGCGGCGCCGCCGCGGACGGAACACACCCCCGCGGAACGATCTACTACATGGTCAACTCGAACGTCCGATCCACGACGCGCCAGGGGGCCTTCTCATCCGCCGTTAAAGCACTGTCACAACTGGGAGTCCACGCCGAGATGCTCAAGGGAACGCTCCCGCAAGGCAAGGACGATGTGGCCGGCGCCATGATCGGTACGGCATCGTTCCATTGGAATGCGTCGGGCAGCACGATTCTCCCGGGTGCCATCTGCGAGCATTTGACCAGCACGGGCGGCGTCATGCGCGAAGGCGGCAGCCAAACACCGCTGACCGAGTTGATCCGCTACGGCGCGACGGGGGCAAGCGGCACCGTGACCGAGCCGTACGCCATTCAGGCAAAATTTCCGTTCCCGTTCCTGCATGTGCACTACGCACGCGGCTGTTCATTGATCGAGTCGTTCTACCAATCGGTTTTCGGTCCGTATCAGCTACTGATCGTCGGTGACCCACTCTGCCAACCTTGGGCGCGGCGCATGTCCGTGACGGTGGATGGGATCGAGCCGAATCAGCAGGTTACCGGTTCGGTGCAGGTTCGGCCGAAGGCGGGGCTCACCGATGACGATGCAGTTGACCACTTTGAACTATTCGTCGACGGCAAGCGTCACTCACACTGCGAAGTGGGCGCCTCGTTTTCACTCGATACGACGGTATTGGCCGACGGCTGGCATCGCCTGGCGGTCGTGGCGGTCGCCGCCGGCCCGATCGAAGTCCAAAGCCGGCACGCGGTGCCCGTAATCGTCGCCAATCACGGTGATCACGTGAAATTGGAAACCGACGCGACCGGCGCGGTCCCCTGGGACAAAACGATTACCGTGCGTGCGGCGGCCGACCATGCCACCGCGATCGCCATTCTACACAATGCGCGGCGTGTCGGGCTGATCCAAGGTGCGACCGGTTCGGTGTCGATTCCGGCCGCCACGCTTGGCGTGGGACAAGCGCGACTCCAGGCCGTGGCGCAAATCGAGGACCGGTTCGCGCTCAGTGAACCGCGACTCGTGGCGATCGGCCCACCCGCCATGCTCCGCTCGACATCCCCACCCGACCGCGGCCGTCTGGCCGATGGTTTCCGCGTCGCGCCGGAAGGCGGCCAGGCCACCATCGTGACGGATACCAAGGATGCTCAGTGGTTGCGCAAGGTGGGCGTGACGGCACGCCAACGATTCACGCTCGAGGGCTGGCTGGAAGTTCCGGCCGATGATATCTACCAGTTCCAGTTTCGCGGCAGCGGCCTCACACGTGTCCATGTGGACACGCAACCGGTTTGGATTGGCAGCCCGCTCGGTAGCTCGAGTGCCAAATGGCAAATGGTCCCCGTCCATCTGGCGCGCGGCATGCACCATGTTCAATGCGACGGACTCGGCGGAAAAACGGCCCGTCTGGAAATGCGCTTCGGTGGCCCGGGCTGCCTGCGACTCGACGGTAAACGGTTTCGGCATGTCGATTGACGGGTGAGTTTGGCAACGGCCGTGTGTAACCGTTCAACCCCGTATCTTAATCTTAATCTTAATCTTACTCTTAATCCTCTTCCGGCCTTTGCTGGTCCGGCCCGCAGCGCAAATGAGGTAATCTCAAATCAGATATTCGGCTCCCATGAATCAGGAGAATCGTC
>CAZSOG010000214.1:0-7318 GCA_964607555.1 uncultured Pirellulaceae bacterium
GCCGTGGGGGAATTGGACCAGGGCATGGGATGGGGGTGGCGCGCGGTCGGTTTGGAAAACCGACCTACCTGTGCCGCCCACCTGGATATCGGGCGGCGCCGCCAGTCGCTTTTTGGGCGGCACTGGTAGAGCGGCTCTCCGAGCCGTGACCGCCCCGGGATCCCTCAGTTGGTTGGAGGCAACCCCGCGTTAGAATCTGAGCTTCCCCACCACGCGCCGGCCCACACCGTCCACTTCATCCACGCGATCCATGCCACGGGTCCCAACCTAGTCCGTCTTCGTGCGGCAAGAAAATCGGCCCCGCCGTTGTTCACTTGGCGGTTAGTTTTGGTACATTGCAGGTTGACGATACTCACTCGCCAGCTGAAAGGACCGCACAATGAGCGTCGAGCAACACCCTGAACGCGACCCAACTTCCTGTTCCGAACCTGGCTGCTGCGACGGCTTGGACCGCCGCCAGTTCGTGAAGCTAGGTGCGGCGGGCCTCGCGGCCCTCGGGCTGAGTGGCACCCCCGCGACAGCCGGCCCGTTCAGCCCCGAGGACACACGCGATCATTTCATCCCACTCGACAAGAAACTCCGGCCTGAATGGCTTGAACTGCTGTATCGGCGCGGCGCCCGCACCTGGTATACGGGCGACGATCTCAAGACGATCGGCATGCCGGTCGGCGGCATTTGTGCCGGCCAGGTTTACTTGACCGGCGACGGGCAGCTCGTCTACTGGGGCATTTATAACCAGAACATTAACACGGGGTATGGCGCGGTCAATTACAAGGTGGGCCGGCTCCCAACCGAGATGGTGGTTGGAGCGACACATTTTCAACAGGCGCCGGTCGTGGACCAGGGCACAGCGATCCGCGTCCAATGCGATGGCAAGACGCACGTCCGTTCGCTCGATCGCCATGGCTGTCCCGACGTCCGCTTCGCCGGCGAATACCCCATCGCGCTGGTCGACTTCGCCACCTCCGACTTGCCGGTCCAAGTCACGTTGGAGGCCTTTTCGCCCTTCATTCCATTGAACGAACCGGATTCCGCGTTACCCGCCACGGTGCTCAACTACACCGTGAAGAACACGTCGAACAAGCCGGCGGACATTACGTTGGCCGGTTGGCTCGAAAATGCCGTGCTGCACTATAGCGCCGAACAGCACATCGGGCAAGTTGTGCGGACCAGCAACGTGAAGACGACCACCCACGCAACGTCACTAGCGCTCGGCGCCGGCACGACGAACAAGCCGGTTGCGAAAGCGCGTCCCCCGATCATCCTGGCGGATTTTGAAGGCGCGGATTACGGCGACTGGAAGCTCGAAGGCGACGCATTTGGCAAGGGCCCGGCGCGCGGCACGCTGGAAGGCCAGCAACAAGTGAGTGGCTACGCCGGGAAGGGACTGGTCAATTCGTTCTTTCACGGGGATCAAACCAAGGGCAAACTCACCTCGCCACAATTCACGATCGACCGGCACTACTTGAGTTTCCTGATCGGTGGCGGCAATCACGCCGGCACGGCCATCCAGTTGGTCATCGACGGAAAAGTGGTCATGAAGGCGTCCGGCAAGAGCCGTGAACGGCTCGAAGCAACGAACTGGGGCGTGCGTCAGTACGCAGGCAAGCAAGCACATCTGGAGATCATCGATCAGGAGACGAGTGCGTGGGGTCACATCAACATCGATCAGATCGAGCTGCGTGACACGCCGCGTTCCGGCCCGGCTCGCGATATTGGCAAGGAGCCCGATTTTGGCACGATGGCCGTGACCGTCGTGGGTGACGCCGGGACGCTGTCGACCGCATCGTTACCCGACGGCCCGCTCCCCGCGAAGCTGTTCGACGGCACGGGGTTGGCGACCGATGCACGGCATGAGAAGGCGCTCGACGAGTCCCTGCGCGGTGCCGTCGGCGCCACGCGACATCTGGCGCCCGGCGAAGAAACCACGATCACGCTGATCGTGTCGTGGCACATGCCGAACATGTACTTCCGGGGCCAGAATCGAGTCGGCAATTTCTACGCGACTCGGTTCGATGACGCGACCGAGGTGGCACGGTATATCGCCGAGAACCTGGACCGGCTTGGCCGTGAAACGCGCCTTTGGCACGATTCCTACTACGATTCGACCTTGCCCTATTGGCTGCTTGATCGACTCCACTCCACGGTCAGCAACCTGGCGACAACAACATGTCAATGGTGGGAAAACGGCCGATTCTGGGCGTATGAAGGGTGCGGCTGTTGCACGGGCACGTGCGGCCACGTATGGAACTACGAACATGCGATGGCCCGCCTGTTCCCGCGACTGGAACGGTCGGTGCGCACGATGCAGGACTTCGCGCCGGGGGTTGGTTTCATCGCGGAGACCGGGGAGATCCGCTTTCGCGGCGAAAACTGGGGGCTCTGGGCCGGCGATTCCCAGGGCGGGTATGTCTTGAAAGCCTATCGCGAACATCTCGTGTCGCTCGACGACCGCTTCCTCAAACAGAACTGGAAGAATATCCGCAAGGCGGTCGAGTTCCTGATCGTCCAGGATGGGAACGGAGACGGTCTGATCGAAGGCGTGCAGCACCAGACGTACGACAAGAACTACTATGGCGCCAATACGATGGTCGGTTCGCTTTACCTCGGTGCGTTGCGCGCGGCGGAGGAGATGGCCAAGCGGATGGGTGAGCCGGCGTTCGCGCGCCAGTGCCGGACGATTTTCGAAGCGGGTAGCAAGAACTCGGTCAAGGAACTGTTCAACGGCGAGTACTACATCCAACGCGTCGATCTGAAGAAGCACCCTGACTGGCAATATGCCGATGGGTGCCTGGCAGACCAGATGTTTGGTCAAGGCTGGGCCCATCAAGTCGCACTTGGCTACCTCTATCCGAAAGAGACGGTCCAGAAGTCGCTCGAGTCGATTTGGAAATACGATTGGGCGCCCGACGTCGGCCAGCAGAACAAGGCCCATCCGCCGCAACGCTGGTTCGCCTATCCGGGTGAAGCCGGTCTGTTCACCTGCACCTGGCCGAAGAGCAAGCACATGGGTCCGAAATCGACGCTGTACCGCGACGAGATTTGGACGGGGATCGAGTACCAGGTGGCGAACCACATGGCGTACGAGGGGATGTTGACCGAGGCGCTGGCGATTTGTCGCGGGGTGCACGATCGTTACCACCCGTCAAAGCATAACCCGTTCAATGAAATCGAATGCGGGGATCACTACGCGCGCGCGATGGCCAGCTGGGGCGTCCTGTTGGGCTTGGCGGGATATCAGTACGACGGCCCGAACCGTCATCTGGGATTCGCGCCGCGTCTGACCCCCGAGAAGTTCCGCGTCATCTTCACGACGGCTGACGGGTGGGGAATCTACGACCAGCAACGGCATGGCACGCGTCAGAAGTGCACACTCGAAGTCAAATGGGGTGCCGTGCAACTCGCCACCCTGACCTTCGAAGTACCCCAAGGCCGGCATGTGCGCGACGTGACCGTCAACGGCGTCCGGCTGACCGGCGACTGGACGCAAGATGGCACCCAGGTCGTGCTCAAGTTCGCCCAGCCACGAACTGTGAAAGCGGGCGCGACATTGGATATTGAACTCACAAGCTAGGTTTTCGCGACAACAGGAAATTAAAAGATGAGACATTTTTTGGCTACGGCATTGATCGTTGTCTTGACGGCGACTGTTTCCTCGTCGGCACGGCAGCCGCTCTCGCTTGAGTCGCTGTTGGACGAGATGGTCAACCGCGATACGTTGGCGAAATTCCCGCAGCCGGCATACACGTGCCGGCAGGCAAGCAGCTATGACCGTGACACCGTCGCGCCGGACAAACCCGGTTGGTTCGCCAACGCGGATCGCAGCCAGTGGATCCGGATCGAACAGAATCAGGGCCGCACCGAGCATGTGATGATGGACGCACGTGGCCCCGGTGCGATCGTCCGCTTCTGGGCCACGTGGCACGGACCACGTGGCGGGCCGTTCAGTAACGGCACGTTGCGCGTCTATTTGGACGATCAGCCGGAACCGGTGATTGAAGGTCCGATCGCGACCATTATTGATCAAGGCGGCCTGGTCGGGCCCCCCTTATCGGAAGGCGTTTCCCCGGATACGGTCTACGCACACCGCGGGCACAATCTGTACCTGCCAATCCCGTACGCGAAGCACTGCAAGGTGACCTACGAGACGTCCGTCCTGATCGACCGCGGCGCGCGCAAGGGCGAAGCGTTGTACTACCAGATCAACTACCGGACTTACGAACCAGGCACGCAAGTCACGTCATTTTCCACCGATCAGATCAAGAGTTTGCAACCGCACATCGAGCGGATACAACAACGCCTGCGGCAATCGGGACTGACGTCGACCGCAGGTCTGACTTCGATCGCGAAAGAGGATTGCATGATCACGGGCAAGTCATGTTCCACGACGCTTGAAGGACCGGCCGCGGTGCACCAGTTCACCGTGAAGTTGGACACGCCGAACCTGGCACAAGCGTTGCGCTCCACGGTGCTGGCGATCGAATTTGACGGCGAACCGTGCGTCTGGGCCCCGGTGGGCGAGTTTTTCGGGATCGGCTACCAGCTGCATCCGTACCGCGCATGGTACACCGAAGTGACCAAGGACGGACGGCTGGCGTGTTTCTGGACGATGCCATTCGAGCGTTCGTGCCGCATCACCGTGACGAACTACGGCGATCAACCCGTGAAAATATCGATGGCCCGGATTCTCCACGGTCCCTGGGACTGGGACGCGCGTTCGATGCACTTCCACGCGGCATGGCACCAGTTCACGAAGCTCCATACGCGCCGTGGCAGCACCGCGCCGGGCGCCGGCGCGTTCGACGTGAATTATGTCAAGGTCAAAGGACAGGGCGTCTATGTGGGTGACACACTGACCGTGTTCAACGGCGCCAACGGCTGGTGGGGCGAAGGAGACGAGAAGATCTACGTGGATGGCGAGTCGTTTCCTTCCCACGTTGGGACCGGATCGGAAGACTACTACGGCTACGCGTGGTGCCGGCCCGAGTACTTCCAGTCCCCGTTCCACGCCCAACCGTGCGGCAGCGGCAACTTGCGAACCGGGTTCTCGGTGAACAGCCGCTATCGGGCACTGGATGCAATTCCGTTCACGACCGACCTCAAGTTTGACATGGAGCTCTGGCACTGGGTCGACACATATGTCAATTACGCCCCAACAACGTTTTGGTACGCGCGTCCGGGGGCCCGTTGCAACGTGACGCCCGATGCCGAAACGGCCCGCAAGGCCGTGGCGATCGCGCGCAGCGACGTGGTGGAAACATTCCATGCAAAAAATGCGGTCGAGGGCGAATCGCTCAAGATCCTCAGCAAGACCGGCGGTACGACCGAAGTCCAGGACATCGGAGATTTTGGGTGGAGCGACGATCGGCAATTGTGGTGGCGCGACGGCAAGGTGGGCGACCGCCTGGCGCTCGACCTGCCGGTCGCCAAGGCCGGCAAATACGAAGTTATCGCGAGTTTGACCAAGGCCATTGATTACGGCATCGTCACGCTCCAGGTCAACGACGGCCCGCCGCGAAAATTCGATCGATTCAACCGACGCGTGGCCCATGACAAGCTCGTTCTCGGCACGTACGAACTGCCGAAAGGCCCGAACCGGCTGACCATTGAAATCACCGGGACGAACCCGAAGGCGGTCAAGAAGTTCATGTTCGGCCTGGACTACATCCAACTGGTGCCCAAACCATGATCGCGCGGGACCCCGTGCCGGCAACCGCGTCATTGGTCCGCATGGCTGGTATTACCAAGCGGTTTGGCAGCGTCACGGTGCTGGAGAACGTCGATTTCACAATTCGCCCCGGCGAGGTCCATATCCTGGCCGGCGAAAATGGTGCGGGCAAGAGCACGCTGATCAAAATCCTTGCGGGAGTCTATACGGACTATGCCGGCCGTGTCACGCTGCACGGACAGGTCGTTCGCCCGGCCGGACCCCAGGAAGCGGCGCGGCGCGGCATCGCCGTGATACACCAGGAGCTGTCGCTCGTGCCGTCCATGACCGTCGCGGACAACATCTTCATGGGCCGCATCGCGACGACCACGGGTGGACTCGTGCGTGCCCGTTTTCAACGTGCCGAAGCATCGCGTTTGCTCCGCCAGTTCGGGTTGCGTGTCGGGCCCGACCAGTACGTCGAGCAACTGCCGGTCGCCGCACAACAGCTGGTCGAGATCGTGAAGGCCCTCAGCCAGGATGCACGGGTTATCGTGATGGACGAGCCCACAAGCGCATTGAACGCGCCGGAAGTGGAAAAACTGTTCCATCTGATCGCACAGCTGCGAAGCGAAGGACGGGGCATCGTTTACATCACGCACAAGATGGAGGAAATCGAGCGAATCGCCGACCACGTGACCGTGCTGCGCGACGGTCATTTGATTGGTAGTGGTCCCAAGCCGCAGGTTCCGGTAGCCAAGCTGATCCACTGGATGGTCGGTCGGCAACTGGATCAGCAGTACGTGCGGAAAGACCGTTATCAAGGCCGACCGCGACTGATCGTCGAGGACTTCAACGTCAAACGGGGCGCCAAAACAGTCGTGGATCGAGTCGATCTGACCGTGCACGCCGGGGAGATCGTCGGGCTGGCCGGGCTGCAGGGGTCCGGCAACAGTCATTTACTCATGGGCTTGTTCGGTGCCTATGGAAACGCCGCAGCGGGGCATATCATCATAGACACACGGAACCTGCGTCCTAACTCACCGCGGCGCAGCATCCGGCGCGGCATGGCACTGCTGACCAACGACCGGAAGGCGAATGGCCTGGTGCTGCCCCTGTCGATTGTCGCCAACACGACGCTCGCGCAACTCGATCGGTTCTCGACCGCCGGCTGGATGCGCCAAAAAATGGAATGGCTCGCAGCCGAGCAACTCGCCCAATCGCTGAGCCTGCGTGCCGCCGCGCTCGACATGGAAGTGGGCGAGCTGTCGGGTGGCAACCAGCAAAAAGTCGCCTTGGCCAAGTGGATCCTGAGCCAGCCGGGTGTCCTGCTGCTGGACGAACCGACCCGCGGCGTTGATGTTGGCGCGAAACGGGAAATCTACGAATTGATGCAACAATGGGCCGCTCAGGGAATCGCGATCCTGCTGGTCACGTCGGAGATGCCGGAACTGCTCGCCTTGAGCGATCGGATCGTGGTGATGCACCGGGGTCGCGTCACGGCCCGATTCGCCCACCAACAGGCCACGGCGGACGCCGTCCTTAAGGCGGCCATGGGGAAGAAAATAAAAAATAAAAAATAAAAAATTAGGAGTTAGGAGTTAGATTCTTAGGTGGTAACATGCGCGCACCGTGCGCGCATGTTTTTCCCGAGACCTTTCGCCGCAAACC
>CAZSOG010000215.1:0-7318 GCA_964607555.1 uncultured Pirellulaceae bacterium
GTTCAGCCGCCACGGGAGTTGATGTCGGGTGAGCGGCGCTGGTAGTGCAGAATCACCGTTCCACCGGATAAACCCGGCGGTGGCGGATGGAAGATACGGGGGTGCAGGACGCGTGTAGTGCAGAATCATGCCCTCCACCGGGATAAACCCGGCGGTGGCGGATGGACGGGACAAGACCTAGCGCTGTGCGCGGGTCTCCTGACCCCGCACGGGGAGCGACCGAAGGTCTCCATCGCGCCGGCATGCGCCAGTTGGTTGGAGGTGAAACCTCGTTAGATTCTCAGGCTGCCACATGCGCGCACGGTGCGTGCATGTCTCGAAGCGAACAACGAGAGCGCTGCGCATGCGAGGGCGTACTCCCTTGTGGGTTGCGGGCCACCCGCATTTGAAACCAGGTTTTGTGACAGGCTCTTAATCTTAATCTCTCTTCCTCCGTGTACCGGCCGGCGCCCCGGCGCCGCGGTCGGACAGGGGATTTTCGGTTGTACCGTGCGCGGCGTTCCCGACTCATGTACAGCTTGTGAGAAGACTCAGGGTGTACGTTTGGCACCGGTGGCTCGGACGCGAACATCGTCCACGGAGAATTCACCCGTTGCCCCAAAGACGCCGACGACCAAAACCGCCAGGCGGGTCCGCGTGGGAACCAGGAATCGCCCGCTCTTTCGTGACCACGGGACGTTGCCCTGCCACGGCCCCAGGACCGCGACGCGTATCGGCGCGCGCCGTTCGTCATAGAACGTCAGTTCGATCCGCGGCAGTGTCTCGGCACCGCTGCCGACGACTTCCTTCAGTCGCACTTGCGCCGACATGGTGATGGCATGCACCCGGCGACCATCCAGCCCCATCGCTTGCAGCGCATGCGCGCGTTTGCCGGGCGTGTTGTTTTCCAACTGCAGAACGCGCCGGCCCGACCGGGTGTTCGCGTCGCGCACGACGCGCGCCCGCACCACATAGTACCACCCTGGCACTTCCTCTCCCGGGACCTCACGTTCGAAACTGCCGTTCGTGACCTTGGGGACCTTTGATCCCTTGTTTCGGCGCAGTTCTTCGGCTTGGCCTGTCATCGGCACGAAAAACGTCGACTCTAGCTTTTCTTCCTTCAGTTCACCGTTTACTTTATGAAACAGATAAAGCGACTGCTGGAATCGCTGCCCCAATGGAACAATGAGGCGCCCTCCTTCACGAAGCTGGGCAACAAGGGCCGGCGGCACCTTCTCCGGCGAACACGTCACGATGATCTTGTCGAACGGCGCGAACTCCGGCCAGCCCTGGTAACCATCGCCGATCTTGAAGTGCACGTTGCGATAACCGAGGCGCGACACCGTTTTCGCCGCACGCTTTCCAAGCGGTTCGACAATCTCGATCGTATAGACGTCCGCCACCAACTGACTCAGAATCGACCCTTGATAGCCGCTGCCCGTACCGATTTCCAGAACGCGGTCCGTGGGCTGTGGATCGAGCTGTTCGGTCATGTAAGCCACGACAAACGGCGACGTGATCGTCTGCCCGTAATCGATGGCGATCGCGGCATCGTCGTAGGCGTATTTCCGGGAGGCTTCGGGAACGAATTCATGACGCGGCACGGTCCCCATCGCGGCAATCACGCGCGCATTGCGGATACCCCGCCCCACCACGTCGCGCTGCACCATCGCTCGGCGCGCCCGCGCATATTCGTCCGCCTCCTGAGCACCGGAACTCGATTCCCCGATCCCAACACCCAACAGAGACAACCCAATCAGCAAGCCGCGAAATAATCGTCGCACGTCGTTCCCAGCCATTTCACGAGCCCTCATGTGGATCATACACGTGCGCCAGTTTCGCCGCGTCCTGGATCTTGAGACAGCGGTTCGCTGCTGCCGGTCCAGGAGCCTCGACAACACGAATACATGCGTTCTTGCCGTTCCCACCTCGTGACGAATGGGCATCGAGAGGAATCGAGCCGATTGGCAGGGAATCAGACGGCGCATGCAGCGTAAGTGGGGGCATCGGCGGAGGTGGTGGCGCGAATCTCACCGGTGGATAATGCCGGCTACCCGCCAACGCACGCCACTTCGTGTCACCGTACACGCCCGCCTTCGTGTAGTCAAACGGTTTGAACCCGATGCGCGCCGCGGGAGAATCGGGCCGCAAATGATAATCACCGTGTTCCGGGTCAACGAATCGGGGATCGGCGATCATCGAACCCTTGCCCTTGCCGCCCGGCAATGCCTGCCACTGCTTCAAAGTCAGACCGTTGAAATCAACTTTTCCCGTTGTGTTCCAATACAAGTTATGGTCGAACACGACGTTTGGATCGGTCGCCGGCCGGCTCAGTAACGGGCTGCCGTTGCTCCAATAGACAATGTTGTGCGTGAAAGAGAACGAGATATGATCTTCCTTGCGCGATCGCTGGACCTGACCGTCCATCGACTCGGCAAAAATATTGTTGCGCACGATGTTCTCGCGTCCATAGTGCTGATGGTAGCCGCCCGTCTTGACGTGGTAGACCAAATTATTCTCCAGCCGGATGTGACTGGAGCCTTCGTCGTTATACAGTCCCCAACCACCACGGCCGTAGTGGTCGTAGCTGTACACGTCATGGATATGATTGTTCGATACGGTCGTACCCTTGGCCGGGCCGAGCGTGTAAACACCACCCATATCGCTCAGCACGCCCCAGCCCAGATGGTGAATGTGGTTGAAGTCGATCGTGTTATGATTGGCAAGGCTCGCGGCGTAGCCCCACCGCCAGCCGACCGAGATTCCGGTATAGAAGAAATCGGCGATTTCATTGTGCGTTACGGCATTGTACCCGGAGTGTCCGATCCAGACGCCGACCGCTTCGCGGAAGATCCGGCCCCCGCCGCGAATGATATTGTTGTCGACCGTGACGTGACTCGTCTGCTCCGCGGCCGGCGGCGAGTTATTATCCCATCCATGACCGATCCGCACGCCGCCAGCCCCCAGATCGTGCAAGTAGCAATGTTCGATCCGGCAATCGCGACACCCTCGCCATAGCCAAATCCCATAGGTCCCAATGTGGGCGATCTCGCAGTGGTCCAGTGTGACGTGCCGCGTACCATGCCCTTGGACGACGGCTTCAATACTCGCCGCCGCTTGCCCGTCACAATGTCCTTGGGCCGGTAGGATATACTGAGCATAGCGAAACGCCAGACCGCGAAATGTCAGGTGCTCAACGACCTTCTTCCCCGCGGGATCTCCGTCGAAACGCAACATCGCATCGGTCACCGGCGCCACGACAACCGCAGCTGACATATCCTCGTCATCGCGAGGTCGGTAGTAGAGCGTCCCTTGACGATCGAGAAACCACTCGCCCGGCTCGTCCAACGCGGCGCGGAAATTCTCGAGATGGTATCGCTGGCTGGCCCCCCAGCGGAAGAACGGCCAGCGACCGGGGCCCGTGGTGACCACCTCGTGATTCTTCCCATCGATCGCGGCAATGCGATGCAAGCCGGTTGCCCACGAGTGGTAGGCGATCAGCGTGACATCGCGCAGGCGATCACCGGGAAGTGACACCAGGGGCTGAATGTCCTGGGCGCGCGCCACGAAAGCACGGTTTTGTAAATCCGCGACCTTGCCGGTCAGCGGATCCGTGCCGCGGGTCACCTTGCGCCGCATATAGTAGTAGAATTCGTCCGGTTCGCGCGCGCGCACCGCGCGACGGCCGTTGACCCAGAGTTGCTCGAAATACCATTTCCCATCGGCCACGTCCGGAATGTGCGTCGACCACACTCCATCGGCCCCCCGCTTGAACGCGTTGATGATGCGTCCGCCATGCACGACGGGCGTGGCGCCCGGAGCCGCGGCGTAGACAATCGGCGCCCCGGCGCGACCGCTATCCTGGGGCGAGAATCTCACCGGTTCCGTTATGAAGTAGTTGCCCTCGGCGAACAAGACGGTTACGGGTTGCCGCAGCGACTGCTTTGCCAAGAGGCGACGAACGGCGTCGCGCGCCCCCGCGAGGCTCGCCAACGGCCCCTCCGTGCCTTTCTCGTTCGGTGCCGCCAACTTGCCCGACCAACCGTCATTGCCCTGCGGGGACACGTACAACATCAACTCATCCGCCGCCCATACCTGGCGTGCTGATTGAGGCACCTCCCCTAGGCCAAACGCCGGTATGGCGACAGCCAGCAGCTGGGCGAATCGTAAGATCGAAAACCGGAACCATGCCATGCCAGAGTACTCCCACCGTATTAGAGGCCGTAACAAGATTGTCTGTAATGAAACTGCAAATGTTGAGCAACTGGTAACACTTTAGCTATCTGCAGTGGACAGTGTTCCGTGGTCTCGCTTTATTGCTGGTCGACCCCAACCGCCTTGTGCGGTTGGTGAAGAAGTCTCGTGGGCTAAAAAGGCTGGTTCGCGCTAACCCTCTCTCCCCCGCCCCGCCGCCACCACCGAAGGCGGCGGGGCGGAGGAGAGAGGGAGAACTGTTGGCATTCGCGTTCTAGCTGACTAGACTCGTTCACCCACGGGACAAGCCCAATGGTACTAACCTTTACTTTTGGTTTTTGCTTTAAGCGGCTGGCCTGTCTTACCTTTGGTCTTACTGTTCACGGACCAGAAGAAAAAGAACACTAATCGACGCTAATTCTCGCCAATATCGGAATACCTCATCTTAATATGCCTTCGACTTTTCTACGACCTGTCGGACTTATGTTGAGTGTTGCAGAATCTCTAGGGCGGTATCATTAGTGTTGATCAGTGAAGATGAGTGTTCCTTGACAGCAGGTGTCGTGAACGGCTACCAATTGGTTAAACAGTTGCCGTAACTTAAACCACTAATCACACGAATCGCGCCAATAGAGGGTCATCCGCTTTCGAACAATCGATCCGCCCGTGCGTTCATCGCCATTTGGCTCTTAATCTTAATCCTAATCTCAATCTTAATCTTAACTTGTGTAGTGCGTTTGCCCGCCTCGTCGATGAGCATGCAAATCCACCGTCCATCTTTGACATTGCGTTCACCCGACGGGGAATTGAATATACCGCGCCGGAACGTGTTCGGTTAGCCAGACACCGTTTTTTGAAAGATAAAATTCCATGCCGGGCGGCCGCGTCGATCAGCTCGCTGATCGGCACCCAACCGTGCGCATCCAGCACGATGCCGATGGCCTCCGGCTGATGCCGGAGGACCAGGCTGAGGAACTTACTGACAGGAACAAGTTGCCGGTCCATGCGTCGACTACTCCGTGGCGTGGTGGTCTTCATCTCGCCCATTCTCGATTTGGCGCGTCAATCGAACCAGCACGGACTCGTGGTCCGCATACCAGTCCTTCGCCAACACATGGGCGATGTTCCAGCCGAAGTTTCGCAACAGCTTCGGCCGCATCATATCCCGTTCCAACAGGTCGGCCTGCTCGTAGTACGTATCGTCGTCGATCAGGATCCCGAGTCGATATTCGGTGTCCGCGGGGCGGCGGACCGCCAGGTTACAGCGAAAATGTGACTGGCCAACCTCGCGTTCCACGCAATACCCCTGTTCGGCAAGCATGGCCGCCAACTGATCGGCGACGGGACATTGCGTCATGATCGTTTCTTCCGTGTCCGCGTCGTGCCAGCGGGACATACCGTGCAACACGTGCCGTGTGGTCTCGAGATCCCCAACCGAAACGGCGGCCGCGTACCGCAAGTAGTTCTTAAGACAATTAGCTCCATCATTATAGTCATTGGTGATATCGGAGTGCCGGATCGAGCTGACCAAGGCCATGTGATGCTTGGCGCGGGAGAAGGCGACATTCAGCCGCTTTTCGCCGCCACTTTTGTTGATCGGACCAAAGTTCATCAACATTTTGCCATTGGGACCACGTCCGTAACAGACACTCAGGATGATCACATCGCGCTCGTCACCTTGGATATTCTCGAGGTTCTTGACCAATAATCCAACAAATTGTCCGTCTTCTTCGCGTTCAGTTTCCTGGTCGAGCAACTTGCGAAACTTCTTATCATCCTGTGCCAGGCGTTCCAGCGCGCTCTCGACTTCATCCTGTTGCGCCTCACTGAACGCAACGATACCGATACTCAAGCGTGAACGCTGCACAAGCAAGCGCCGCACCAAATGTGCTATATATTCGGCCTCGGCTCGATTTCGGCGTTTGGCGTAGATACCATGTTCCATGAAGTGGAAACTCACGGACCGTTTGAGCAATTCCTCCGCGTTGGTCTCGCCGTCCGTGCTGTTGGTTGCCACGAGCGACACGCGATCTGGGGCCGCCAGTTGTTCTTCGGGGACGGTCAGCAGCCGGCCGTCGTAGAATGCCCAATTCGAAAAACTGATCAGCGACTCGCTGCGGCTGCGATAGTGCCAGCCCAACAACGTGGACGACAGGTTCTTGGCGGCGTGGTTCAAGAAGCTGTTGCTATCCAGATCGTATTGGACCAGCTCACCCGCCTCTTCGATCAGGACTTCTTCTTCCTCGCCCGTCCGTTTAGCGGAAAAGAAATCTGTGGGAGGTAACTGCATTTCATCCCCCACCACGATCGCCTGGCCGGCGCGAAAAACCGAGGGCACGGATTCTTCCAACGTGATCTGGCTCGCTTCGTCAAAGATAACCACGTCAAAATGTTCGTGATCCAACGGCAGTGCATCAGATACGCTCAGCGGGCTCATCAGCCAAACGGGCTTCAAGTCCCGCACGACATCTCCTGATTCCCCGGCGACCAGATCGCGAATTGACTTGTAGCGCATCGACTTGGCAAACTCGTGTTCCAGTTCTCGCCGTCCCTTGTTATAGCGTTTCTTGAACGCCCTCTGTTCGGGTGTCAACTGGGCTGCCGGCAATCCCGCAAGCCGCACATGTTCCAGAAACCGCTGTTTCACGCGGCCACGAATTTCATGCGCGTTCGTGCCGAGCCAGTCGTGGTACAGAGTTTCCAGCCGGCGCGCGTGGCGACAGCGGGTCGCGTCATCGAACCGGCTCAACGGCCGGTCGGCGCGGTACACTTTTTCCAGGCTGCCATCGGCAATAGCCGCTTCAATCCGTGATGGATGCAATGGCAGGTGGCGCAGCGCTTCGCTCAGTGCTTCGGGCACGCCCGCAATTTCGGCCAGACATTGCAGATAATCCGGCAGCGTGTCCAGCGTCTCGGTCACCGACGTCAGTCGCTGTTCGAGTTGTCCGAGTGAAAGATCATCGGTTTTCTCGAACACCTGGCCCAATGCGTTGGTCAGCGCGGCGAATGGCTCTTCGGCCGCGACGAGTTTGGCAACGATATCTCGTGCTCGGTTCGATTTGAGAATCGCGGCGTGGACGCGTCCCAGCCAGTCGGGCATTTTCGGCAGCATTTTGCGCAAGTCCGTGACCGTTTCAACAAACAC
>CAZSOG010000216.1:0-7303 GCA_964607555.1 uncultured Pirellulaceae bacterium
TCGAAGCAATGGGTATTTCATGCTGCGCGCTGGTAATGCATGGCGCGACCGGCACTCCACCGAACAACACAAGCCGCTTTGGCCGTATTCCTGTCCACTGTTGATCCCAGTTCTTACTCTTACTCTTAATCTTAATCCTCTTCCAGCATTTGCGGATGAGGCACGCAACGCCAATGAGGTAAGCTGCTGCACCGAAACAAGTTGACCAATCCTGCGCGCAAAACCGCTGAAAAAGGAGCGTCGTTCGGACTCGTTGTGAGTAAGTAATTGTTTCGCAGCTCCTAATCTCAAATGGTAACAGTATAGCCAATTGGCAGGGATCGACAGTGCGCCGCGAAAGAGAAGGAACCGCAGATAAACGCAGATAGACGCAGATGGGTGAAAAACGTCTGTTCCATCAGCGTTCATCTGCGTGAATCTGCGGTTTTCAGTCTTCCGGAGCATGAATCGTCACCCTGGTCCGCTGCAATCCGCTAAAGTGTTACCTCAAATGAGATATTCAGCTCCCATGAATCAGGAGAATCGTCGCGCAACGTAACACGTCATGTCGATCAGGGGTGAGATTAAGAGTAAGAGTAAGATTAAGATTAAGAGTAAGATTAAGAATCTAACCCGCCGTTCATGGCCAAAGGCCGTGAACGGCTAACCGATTTCCTTGTCGCGGTTCCCGAAAGGAGCTCCCTGATGAACATGACTCATTACATTCCTCGTGCGCACGATATCTTCCGAGGCACAACATTGAGCGTACTTCTAGGCATTGTTTCCGCGTCGGTGGTCGCTGCCGCGCTGCCCGCTCAGTTTACTTACAAGACCGTCGGTGACCGCAAACTCGTGTTACATGTGAGCTATCCGTCCGATTGGAAGCCAGCCGATCATCGCGCGGCGATTGTTTTCTTTTTTGGTGGCGGCTGGACGAATGGGAAAGTGGAGCAGTTTCTTCCACAGGCGACATACTTGGCGAAACGCGGGATGGTAGCCGTGCGCGCGGACTATCGCGTCAAGAGCCGTGACAACGTGACCCCGGACAAGTGTGTCGAGGACGCAATCAGCGCTATCCGCTGGGTGCGTGGCAACGCGAAACGACTTGGCATCGATCCGAACCGAATTGTCGCGTCGGGCGGTTCCGCCGGCGGCCACCTGGCCGCATGTACCTACTTTACTGAAGGAATCAATGCGCCGACCGACGATTTGAACGTTTCGCACCAGCCAAACGCGATGATCCTCTTCAATCCCGCGCTCGACTTCATCGGGCTCGCGGAGTCTGATCGCAAGCAGCATGCCAAGGGACTGGATCGCGCGACGATGTTGAAGCTGTCGCCGCTGCGCCTCATGCAAACGAAATTTCCACCAACGTTGATCCTCGACGGTACGGCGGACTTTCTGTACGACCAAAACAAGGCGTTCGTCGACAAAGGCAAGAAACTCGGCGCACCAGTCGAAGTGTATTGGGCCGAGGGAGCGAAGCATGGGTTCTTCAATCGCTCGCCATGGCTCGAGAAAACGACCGAACGAGTGGATCAGTTCCTGCAGAAGATCGGGTATCTGGAATCAGGCGCTCCCGTGCCACTGCCCAAGAAATAACGAAAGGCCTCTGGATGGCCGGGAAACGAAAGAAACGCGTAGGTCCCCACTCGAAACAGGCCGATGCGGCGACCGACCTTGACTATCGACCGCCGCGGCCACGACAGTACCGGCCAGGCATCGGCGTGATTGGGTGTGGCGGCATCGTGGAAACGCACCTCGAGGCCTATCGCAAGGCACGCTATCGAGTCGTTGCGTTTGCCGATCCCATCCTCGATCGGGCGCGGCAGCGACGCGATCAGTTCTATCGACGCGCGGACGTATACGATTCGGCCGAAGAGTTGTTGGCACGCCCCGAGATCGAGGTCGTGGATATCGCCACGCACCCCGAAGCACGTGTCACACTGATCGAACTGGCCATCCGTGCCGGCAAACACGTGCTCAGCCAGAAACCGTTCGTGACCGATCCCGTGGTCGGCAAACGGCTGGTCGCGATGGCCAAACGCAAGCGGGTGAAGCTGGCGGTCAATCAAAACGGTCGGTGGGCGCCCCACGTCAGCTATGCTCGGCAAGCGATTGCGAAAGGCCTGCTTGGCGAAGTGTCCAGTGTCGACCTGTCCGTGCATTGGGACCACAATTGGTGTGCCGGCACACCGTTCGATCAGGTTCGCCATCTGGCCCTCTTTGACTTTGGCATCCACTGGTTTGACATGGTCCACTGCTACATGGGCAACCAAAAGGCCCGCACCGTGTTCGCCGCGACCTGCCGGACGAGAAGTCAGCGGACAAGACCCCCTCTTTTGGCGCAGGCCGTGATCCAGTTCGCACGCGGCCAAGCGACGCTCGTTTTCCGCGGGGATACGCCACAAGGCCCGCGGGACCGGACCGTCATCGTCGGCTCGCAGGGCACGCTGATTAGTAGTGGACCCGACCTGAATTCACAGACCGTGACGCTTTACGCAGATGGTGCCACCGTAACCCCACGTCTGCGGACCCACTGGTTTCCGGACGGCTTTGATGGCACGATGTCTGAGCTACTTTGCGCGATCGAAGAGGACCGCGAGCCAACCAATTCAGCGCGTGATAATCTCCACTCTCTGGCGTTGTGCTTCGCTGCCATGCGAAGTGCCGACTCCGGTCAAGTCGAGTCCGTATAGCCATGGCTGTCTTTGCCCCGCTAAAAGCGGGGCAGTGTTGAAGATCACCCCGTAGTCCAAAATTTTTTCGCCTCCGACCTGCCAAGTCCGTAGAATGCAAGCGGGACAAGGTAAGAGGAGGCATGAGAATGGATACGGAACGACGAGGTAGCAAGATCTTCCGGCCAACACCGCACGAGATTCGCATGGCTTGCGAGCGGATCCAGGAACGCTGGAGCCCACGCGAGCGTCAGAAGAGGTCGGGCCGGCCAAAAGACGAGCACTGGACGCCGCCGTTGGTGACCACCGATTGGTTTGGCACCGATTCGTCGTCCTTCACCGACGACGCTTCGTTCGGCTAGTCCTTCCGCGGCCAGACTTCGAGTTTGATCGTGCCGGCGTGCAGCCCTTGAAACGGGCCGCCGGTCGGGTTGGCTCGATCGCGTGGTTTGCCAAAATAGTCCGTGTCGACACACAACGCGGAGTCATCCGTATTGACGAACGGCAGTCTGCCGACCGCCGTCTTGCCAAGCAGCCTGGTGGTGACGAGTTTTCTCGGGCCGCCGTTCCAACGCGCGTCCCAGGTGAATGTCAGTGACACGCTATCGTCCGTTGCAAGCAACTGGAAATCCGGATCGATCTTTGGCTTGACGACGGGATGCGTGTCGAACTTCGAAGCGCTCGTGCCGCCGAGATAGACATTGCCGTCGATAAAGCATGGATAATGAGCCTTGTCGTAGACTTTGAGTCCATGGCCGCGCACGAAGACGTTGTTGTAGAATCGGTCGTCGCCGCCCAGTGTTTTGCTGAGTCCCGCGACTTGTGTCGAATGCGCCACGAGATACGGTGTATCGCGGTGCGTTTCCGGACGAATGCTCACGTCTCCGCCGACGAGGTTGTGCACGAACGCGCCGCCTTCGGACATGCTCCGAATGGCCGTCGGGGACAACAAGATATTGTTGTCCACAAGGAACGGGCCATGGTCCACTTCCGCAAACAGATCATCGGTCGTGTTGTTGTAGCACAGGTTGCCGGAAATCCGCGTTCCCTGTGCCATCCAGTCCATCCACATGCCACGTCCCGCGTTGTGAATGCGGTTTCGCGCGATCAGGGTATCGACCGCTCCATGGAATTTGATGCCGGCCATTTCCGCGCCGGAGAAGAGCCGTTTCGCCCAGATATCAAAAATATCGTTATCGGTTATCTGACTGAACACACAGCCCATGCTGCCGACGACCCCCGCCTGTTCGCAGTTGGAGATCCGGTTCTTGCGAACAATATGGTGACCAATCGTCTCTTTGTTCCAACCGTTGGCCAGGGCACGCTCGATTGTCTTGACGTAGCCGACCGCCGTGTTCTGTGACGTATTATCCCATTTGTCACCATATTTGCCGAGCGCGACACCGACACAGATGGAATAGCGAATCGTATTGTTCTCGATGATCCAACCTTTGCTCCAGTGCGTCCCGATCAGACCCATTTGCTCGGCCGTTGGCGGCGCCCAGGGGGTGGCGGCGTGTTCCATCGTAAAGCCGCGCACGGTCAGGTAGTTCACTCCCGGCTTCGCCGGATAAAAGACCGTCTGGCGAACATTGATCTCGATGCCGTTCGTGTTTGGATCGACACCTTTGAACTGGGCCCAGATCGTCGTCTGGTTCGCATCCACCTGCCCGAACCAAAGGGCCTGGTCGCCGACCGGCTTGCGCACTGCGTCCAGGCTGGCGGCCTCGGTCAACCAATGTCCATCCACATAGACGGCCCCGGTGTGGTGTTGGCGACCGCGGGGATTAAACCAATCGCCATGGATCAAGTCACGGTACGGATTGAACTTGCCGAAAAAACTGTTGGGTAACACAACCTTCCAGGTGTCACCTTGGACATTTTGCCAACCCTTGATGATCTCCGAGCCTTTGATCAGGACACGCGCGCCCGGCGCGGCCTGGTAGACGATTCGCATGCTGTCCGACGAACCGCCGCGCGGCGGCGTTACACGCTCGCGATAGACGCCGGCATGGACCGTGATCGTGTCACCCGGCTGCGCCACCGCCGCCGCCTTGCCGATCGTGAGATAGGGGCTCTGTGCGGCGCCCGAATTCGCATCCGCGCCCGACTTGGCCACGTGAATCTCCCGTGCCGACCCGAGTTGCGCGAGCACCAGCACGCTCAAACATGCGGTGAATACGGTTAATTGCTGCCTGATAATCATGCTGCGTCCCTCCCGTTGCGGATGCATTAAGAACGGTCATTCGTAATCGAGAGGTTTATTGTCTCAGAATCTCGCCCCAGACTCAACGCCCGACGAGATGGCTCCAAGTCTCACTCGCGGCAACCGAACTCGGCTATTTCTCGGCGTCGACCAACGGTTCAGCCAACAGTTTCGCGATCGACTGTTCCAGCGCGTCACCCGGCACGCCGTTAAAGACATAGCGGATCGTCCCTTGCCGATCAAGCAAATAGATTGTGGGGAACGACGAGATATTCCATGCACTTGAGATCGGCCCGCGCGGTCCATCCGCCCAGGTTTTCCAGGTGACCTTTTTCTCTTGGACAATTTGGCGCAAGGTCGCTTCCGGATCGGTGTTGACACCGAGTAACGCGAACGGCTTATCCTGGTATTTGTCCACCAGCACCCGCTCGTGCGGGTACATCTGAACGCAGTACGGGCACCAATTGGCGAAGAAGTCCAGCATGACCACCTTGCCTTTGAAGTCACTCAGTTTGAACTCCTTGCCCTCGATGTCCTTGCCATGAATGTCCTGTGCCGAGCTTCCGATCGAGAGATATTTGAGCTGATGGAGCATAGGACCCGCCACTTGCTTGAGCGTGCCGTTACCAAACGGCACATCGCCGAATTCGCCCGCGGCGCGCTCCAGTAGTTTCAGCGCTTGCTGCTGATCGTGACCACCTTGCGAATGACGCACCAGATTGGAGGCCAGTGCGATACAGGCCGCTCCTTGGCATGCGTGATGCGGGCTTTTATCGAGCACCTGCCGCAAGAATTCGCGCGCACTCGCGGTGTTGTCCCCAGCAAGTCCCAAACTGACCGACGCCATGATCCTCGAATCCAAGTGATCCTTACTGAGCCGCGCGAGGATCGCCTTGTTCAGTTCGTTGGTCTGCTCCGTCATGCCGGATGAAACGAGTTGGCTGGCAATGACCAGGGCCTGCAACGCTTTATGGGTCTTACGCGCTTGATCTGCGACATCGAAACACTTACGCGCATAGATGACACGCGGGTCGCCCGTGGCCATCAATGCCCGCTGTTCTTTAGGTGGTGTCTGCCGAAGTTTGACGACGAATTCTTCCCATTTCCGCCTGAATTCCATACTGAGCCGGGCAACATCCGCGTTCATTGGTGACATTGGATTGTCCGATGAAACGCGGTCCAATGGAAACGACCGTGGCTTGCTGGTGGCGGTCAATGTTTTTTTCAGCGTCACAAGGTGTTTGACATCAATGGCGAAACCGAGTTTGGATTGGTCCAGTGTCCAGGTGTTGAGGCCGATCACGTGCTGGTCGTCGTTCAATAGTGGGCCGCCGCTCGAACCGGAAGCGATCACGGCGTCCGTTTGGATCCATGACGCGTCCTTCGAATAAGGAAACAACTGCTGGAATTGCTGCGGTAGTTCAGTTGTCTGCCGTACGGCATTGATTGTGCCACGACTGAATGTGTAGGAAAAACCCCGCGGATGGCCAATCGCCAAGACGGAATCCCCCTGCTTCGGGGCGAGTTTCGTTTCCAAGACGAGCGGCGTGGCGGCCTTTGGGATGGATTCAACTTGAAGCAGCGCCAAATCATGGCCCTGGTCGAGTGCCAGGTAGCCCTGGACCTTCACCTTCGTGCCGTCGTGGAACCGGGCCGTGACTTGCGATGCATCCTGGACGACATGATAATTCGTCGCGACCAGCCCGGCGCGGTCAAGCACGATGCCGCTGCCCATACTAAGGTCGCGTCCGATATCGTCTTGCGTCGTTAAGTACACGACACCGGATTCCATGCGTTGTATCGCGACATCGTCCATTTCCGGGCGTTGGTCGCCGGTCAGCATCTTGGCGATATAGGCGCGGTCCGCCGTGCTCAATTGGTCCAACGGGACTTTGACCAACTCGCCATTCTTCTTCAATAATTGCACGTTCCCATCGTCGAGTTTCACGTAGGCGGCCTCGATGCGGATCTTGCTCTTGGTATCAGTCCAGGTTCGGATCCCGTCGGCACGCAAGTGACTCACGACCACCAAGCTGCCCAGGATTACCATCAGCACGCACAATGATCGACGCGGACTCGTCATGCGTCTGCCTCCTTCGGAATTTGCACCAGATGAGATTCAAATCGCAGACTGCCCGATTCTAACGTACCCCACCCTGAATTGTCCACCACTTACCCCCCTTACAGGTTGATCGAGTCCAATTCAGGAGGCCCGCGATTCAATCGGACCAACACACGCGTAAGATAGATAGCTCTCCGCCGACTCTCGCGCCGGTGGGGAGCCGCCGCTCCAGCAATGATCGCAATTGTCTTTGTTGCTCCCGCGGAAACACGCATGCTGCGCGAACGTGGCAGCCTACAAATATGACGACGCATTGCCTCCAACGTAACCGTTCACGGTTCGCAAGATACTTAACCGCAGATGAACGCGGATAAACGC
>CAZSOG010000217.1:0-7301 GCA_964607555.1 uncultured Pirellulaceae bacterium
AACAGGTGCTGCTTGCCTTCCACGTCCCACAGCTGGACATTGCCGTCACGCAAGGCCAGGGCCAGATACCGTTTGTCGGCGCTGAACGCGCGCGCTACCACGATTGACGTGCCGCCGATTTCGACCTGTTTCTTGCCGCTCGCGGCATCCCATAAAACCAGGGTCCATTTCGCCGCGGGACCCTCCCCCCGTAGCGCACCGAGGAGCATGGCATCCTCAAACCAGCCGAGCCAGTGGCCGTCCGAGGTGAACTCGACCATCCCGCGCCGCGGCGGTTGGATCCGGTATAGTTCCTGCCCATTGGCGAGATCCACGACGGCGATGGGCTGTTTCGGCTGCCGCTGCAACAACATGGAGGGATAGCTGACGACGTGCCGACCATCGCAACTAACCGCTGCTTGCCCGATGTGGATGTTCCCTTGCCAAAGTATCTTCCCGGTTGCCGCCCTCCAGACGGCTGGCCGCTGGTCGGCTGAAGTCCCCGCAACTACCACGGTTCCATCCATCCGGAACCCGACCGAGCTGACCTCTTTAGCCTGCATCTGAGCCTTTGTCAACTGGAACCGAAGCCTGCCCGTGTCGACATCCCATCCGACCAAGCCTGGTACGCCCAAACAGACAAGCAGTTTGTTGTCGGGACTGAATAGCATTCGGCCATTCAGCGAGAAGGATTCGGCTCTCAAGGTGCGGATGGTTGCCGCCGTGTTGCGGTCGATGAGAGCTATCTCGCGGCCGGCGGTGTTTGAAATGGCGATTCGTCGAGAATCGCTGCTAAAGGCGATTTGGCTGCTCGCTTCCAGCCGGATGTCCACGCTTTGTGAATGGACCGGGATGTCGCGGGCATACTCCCACAGTTTCATCGATCCCGCACCGCTGCTCACCAGGCGACGCCCAGTGCGATCCCACGCCACGCGCTGGACCGAGGACCGATGATCGAGCAGAACCTTTGGGGATTGGCCTGTGAGGTCGAACACATGCAGCACTCCTGTGAGGTCGCATCACGATGTCCGTCGATTTGCTGCGAGGCCCACGGCTGATGCTGTGGACCAGTACTTTCTTGCCTCCCGGTCCCAGTGCGACAACGCGACTGGCTATGGTCCCGGGCGCTCCCGACCACTGGTCCACCAAGTTGCCGGTGGCCAGCTCAATCAGACTGGTGATGGTTTGGCCTTTCTCCCGATCAGCCCACGTGCGGGCGGCGAATTCGCCGTCAGGGCTGATGCATTGGAACTGACCCGACCACTGGCGCGCTACCCGGCCGTCGCGCAGTAGGATAGCGGCCACCGCCTCGGTGCGGAGCTGTGCCTGCGCGGGCAGTTGCCCGTTCCGTTGTGTGCCAGTGGCGGCTCGTGCGTTTACGCTGCGAGGACGCGTGCGAATCATTTCAGCCCGCTTGAGCAGATCGAGTATTTTCCAGCGCCGACCGGGCGCGCCAGCCAACCGGACGGCACGCGCCTGTTCGTACAGGCTGCGGCACAGCGAGTCCTGAGCCTGTTCGCGCGCGGCTTCGGCTTCGCGGCGTGCGGCGGCCTCGCGGTCGCGTGCTTGTTGGGCCTCGTCCCGCTGGCGGCGCGCCTGCTGCTTGGCCGCCACCGCATGGTCGCGCTCGGCCGTCGCTTGCCCTTCGGCGCGCGTGGCCCGTACCGCTTGCGCCGCACTGACCGCCGCTCCGGCCAAGAGCAAGAACAGGAAGCTGGCGGCCACCGCCAGCGACGCGCGATGTTTGCGCGACCATTTGCGCAGCTTGTAGCCGGCCGATGGCGGGCAGGCCTCGACCGGGTCGTCGGCCAAATGCCGCTCGACGTCGCGGGCCAGATCGGCCGCCGTGGCGTAGCGCCGCGTGCGGTCTTTCTCCAACGCCTTCATCACGATCCAGTCCAGCTCGCCCCGCACCAGTCCTGGCAGCTTGCGCGGTTCGACCCGCCGTTGCGCCGAAATCTCCGGCAGCGTGTCGGCCGCATGGTCCAGCCGCAAACTGGGTGTCTCCGGCTCTCGCTCGCGGATCATCATCAGCGCGCCCGGAAAGCCTGTTTGCGCCAGCTCGTCGTGCGTGATCGGCGTGGTGCCGGTCAGCAGCTCGTACAACAGCACGCCCAGCGAGTAGACATCGCTGCGCGTGTCCACGTCCAGTTGGTTCAGCTCCGCCTGTTCCGGGCTCATATACTCCAATGTCCCAACGATCTGGCCGAACTGCGTGAACAGTGTCTTTTGGACCAGCGGCTGCTGGATCGCCTTGGCCACGCCGAAGTCGATCACTTTCGGCACCGGCCGGCCGTCGTACAAGCAGACCAACACGTTCGACGGCTTGATATCGCGATGAATGATACCTTTTTGATGGGCGTGTTGGATGGCGTGGCAGACGCAAGTAAACAGCTCCAACCGCGCGCGCAGCGTCAGCCGATTCCGGTCGCAGTACTGGGTGATCGGTGCGCCTTTAACCAGTTCCATGACAAAGAACGGACGGCCCGTAGGTCCCGCTTGCCGAGCGGGACGGTCTTGCCGCGCGAACTGTTCTTCGCGCGCGGCAACTTGTTGATCGATACCGCCGGCTTGGTCGCCGCCCACACGCGCATCAGACCCCGTCCGGCAGACGGGACCTACGGTTCCCGCATCAAGCACTCGGGCGATGTTCTGGTGCTCCATCAGGGCCAAGGCCTGACGTTCCGCCTCGAACCGGGCGACCACCTGGGTGGTATCCATGCCCGGCTTGATGACTTTCAGAGCCACTTTGCGGCGGATCGGCTCGGTCTGCTCGGCCATGTACACGACGCCCATGCCCCCCTCGCCGATTTGTTGGAGCAGCTTATATCGCCCGCCGATCACCGTGCCCGGGCCTTCGGTCATGGGCGCACTGATCAGGGTCGGCATCTCGGCGGCTGGCGGATGGTTCAGGAAGCTGCCGGCCTGATCATGCGCTTCCAGAAGCTGCTCGACTTCGGTCCGCAACGCGTTGTCCGCGCCGCAGGCCTGGTCCAGGTAGGCCGCCCGCTCGGCCGGCGAGTCGATCTCGAGGGCGCGGCCAAAGACACGCTTCGCCGCTGCGGTCGCGTTGGGTTTCTGTGTCATGATGGGTTCTCCTGCAGCTCGGATTCTTTGTCCGCACGTATGGCTGAGTTTGCGCACCCGCCGCGTGCGACGGTCTCGTCCGATACGTCTTTCCGAGACAGCTCGGATGCCGCCTCTATATACGCTATGCGACAACGACACCAAAAGACTGCCAAAAAAAGTCCGATTCCGGTCAACACGCTGGTTTTACACGGAACCGTCCTCTTCCGTGGTGGAACGGCCGCTCAGAATGCGATACAGCCAGGCGCGGGCGAAGGACCAGTCGCGGTAGGCAGTGCGTGCCGAAATGCCGAGCACTTCGGCTGCCTGCTCGATTGTGAGGCCGGCGAAAAAATGCAGTTTGACCAGCTCCGCCGCTTGCCGATCGCGTTGGGCGAGTTGTTCGAGCGTTTCGTCGATGGCCAACACGTCATCGAGCGGCAAAGGATCAGAAAGGTCGGCAATCGGATCCGTCAGCGCGACTCGGTGCCGCCCGCCGCCGTGGCGGAGACGCCCCTTGCGCCGAGCATTTTCCACCAGAATCCGCCGCATCGCCTCGGCCGCGGCCGCGAAAAAATGCCGCTGGTTGTCCCAATGCCGCGTCCGATCCGTACCGACCAGCCGCACATACGCCTCGTGCACCAGCGCGGTCGGCTGGAGCGTTTGGCCCGGCTTTTCCTGGGCCATCATCCGCGCGGCCAGGCGGCGCAGTTCTTCGTAGACCAGCGGCAAGAGCTCCTCGCCCGCCTGACGCTCGCCGCGCTCGATCCGCTCCAGAACCCGTGTCACCTCGTTCATGCTGGCCAGTATATCGTGTCAACGCACGGAACGCCAAATGCGCTGGAGCATGAGTCGCCAGGTTGCGGACGCTGGTCTGATCGCCAAGCTCGCTGACGTCTCCCACCGTGTTCACACTGCCGTATGATCCAATCAGGACCGGTCCGAGCGGCATAAGTATTTCAACAGCACGGACGGTGTGTTGATATTCCGTCCCCGCGCACCAAAACACAGGTTCCTCCGCGGCGGTAGGACGTGGCCAAGGCGCGGGCATGTCATGTACTTGTGACGCGCCGACAGTGCCATCGGCGGCGGGATATCAGGCCTGGCACGCTCGATAACGCGCGGGTGGCCACCGCGCCTTATCGTTTGGTATAATGCCAGCTTCATCGGTGGTGCACGTCGGTTGGCGCGAACTCGTCTCACACTTCAACGGATCTGGCATCGGTCGGACGATCCGGGCTGGGTAACGCCACTTTGGAGAGATTCCGTCATGGTGGATCACAATCGAGGTCAGCCTGGACGGGTTGACGTCACCTATCCGCGCATCCGCTGAATGGCCACGCATTGCTCCGGTTTGCGCGCGTCGCGCACGCGGGGTCGATGCGGATTTCAATGGGAAACGGTCATGGGCAATGCAAACGCCGATCGAAGCTGTGATCTGGAGCCGTACCGTCATTATCTCCACTTGCTCGCTCAGACCCAACTCGATCCGGTGCTTCAGTGCAAGCTGGATGTCTCGGGCGTTGTCCAGCAGACGTTGCTGGAAGCTTACCAGTCGCTGCCAGCGTCTCAGATGGACGAAGTAGAGCATCTGGCAGCCTGGCTGCGGCGGATTCTGGCCAATAACCTGGCGGATCAGATACGGCGACTGAAAACGGCCAAACGCAATGTGCGGCGCGAGCAGTCGTTGGATGCGGCATTGGACGCCAGCTCGGCGCGGCTGGCTTGCTGGCTGGTGTCCGACGAGTCGTCACCGAGCCAGAAGGCCCAACGCGGCGAACAACTGTTGCAAGTGGCCGATGCCGTGGCGGCGCTACCCAACGACCAGCGTCAAGCCATCGTCTTGCACTATTGGCAAGGATTCGCGCTGCCGCAAATTGCCCAGCATTTGAACCGCTCCCGTCCGTCCGTCGCTGGCCTGTTGCAACGCGGTTTGAGAAACCTCCGCGCTCGACTGAACGACTCGGAGTGAACGTGGGTCACACTAGCTCGGATTATTCATGAGCGATCTGCTGCGGCGCCGCAATTCGGTGTCACGTCGCATCGGCCAGATGAGGCGGCATTTCTCGGGTTTTCGGCGAAGGCGGTGCAATGAAATCGTCTGCCTTCAACTTCAGTAGGAGGCGATCCAAGCACTCATTGTGAATTGCAAATAGTTAATTATTTGAATTACTTGGACAGCGTCACTTGGTCTGTCAGGCATGGCGCAAGTCACTCCAATCGAGCGAGTTACGCCCCCACCCACCTTGTGTGGGTGGAACGTATGATTATGCACTATAGCAGCGCGCAAAAAAAGACCGGCGCGTGCGCGCCGGTTAGTGCAGAATCACGGGCTCCACCCAGACCCGCTGGGTGGGGGCCGGATACCGACAAGCCACGCGCATTGACCAACCAATAGCGAAAAAAGTGGTGCTGTCCAATGATTCGCCGGCATCTTGTTCAAGCCCGGATCAGACCACCACATTTTGGGATCAGGCCCTCCGCAGACGAATTGCCCTTTTCCTTGCATCTGTCTCGACTTACCGGCACTGCAACCGGCCGATCCGCCTGGTTCCCGCCCTCAATGCCTCCGGGTCGCCACGCATTTTCCCGATGCCGTGACGCAATGCGAGCGGCCCGCCGCACTGCGACGGGCCGCTACTGGTTGCCTTGCCCAAACTATTTTTCACGCTCCGCGTCAGGCGTCTTCACCGTCCCGCCACGCCGCCAGGACGTCTTCGGCTATCTCGTTTAACAGCGATTCCCACGGCTGGTCCACGACCCGATCAGGCTGCGTTTCCGCCGCCGGCCGATCGGTCGCCTGCCCAACCGTTATGCGCCAAGCATCCGGTCGCGACACGGGTTCCGATACGGGTTGGTTGGAGCCACGGGCAACGCGGTGCGCAGTATGCTGTCCAAGATCGCTCGTCAATGAATCGCCGGCGGGCAAGGCGAGATCATCGAGCAGATTCGGAAGCGTGGGTGCGGCCACGAGACCACCGGCCCCTCCCAACGATTCCGCCTCCCCTTCACCACCTCCGCCAGCACCATTGATGTAATTAATCACCAGGAGTGCGTCCAACGGGCTCACGATCAAGTCGCGATTGACATCCAGTCGACCGTTTGATCCGTCCCTGGTCAGTGACGAGCCGTGTGAGCTATTCAACCAGTTGACGATAAGCAACGCATCGATCGGGCTAACATGCCCATCGGCATTCACATCCAGGGGGCTCCACTCACCGCCTCCTCCGGTCGTACCCGAGCTTGCCACGATATCCACCGACGCGAGCCCATAGTTGATCTCGCTCAATGGCACGGCAGCAGGTGGATCGAAGTAGAGCACGTCGTGTTCCGGGCTGACGTCGGCCGGGTCCCCCAGGAACTGGGCCGTGCCTTCAGCATTCGCGACAAACGTGATGCGCAACACTTCCAGTTTAGCGCTACCGAGCGGCGCGGATGTGGTTTGGAAACCACCGACTTCGTTGATGATTCCCGGCACTGTCGCGTCACCCGACACCGCGTTGGAATAATCCGACGAAAACGTGATATCGAATCCCAGTGGATTGCTCGGGTCCGCCTTCGGTGCAGCGAGCTGTCGGTTGAACAGCAGATCGGCGTACACCGCCGCGATCCCGGGAGTTAAACTCGTTCGTTCATCTTTCACGGACACAATCAGATTGAACTCATCGCCAACCTTCACTTGCGACACGGCATTGCCGAGCACATCGGTAATATCGACAAATATCGCGACGTCCTGGCCCGCCGGGGCGGGGTCCTCAAATACGGTGATTGTCGCCGTGCTCGCGCCGTTCGTGTTGGTGATCGTGTACTGGAATTGATCGAGCGTATCGAACGTGGCATCCGGCTGGTAGACGACAAAATCGTCTGCCGGATCGGTCGGCGTTCCATTATCGTCGATTCTCGCCGTACCACTTCCTGGCGTGGTGACCGATGTCAGTTGCATGACACCGGAAATACCAGGCAAATCGTTTGCCAAGACATCGAGCGGCGTTTCGGCGGCTCCCGCCGCCACGCGAAAAGCGTCGTCAACGGCAATCGGCTGTACGATCGCCGGGCGAATGAACACATCGACATTGGCCGTCGACGTCTTGCCGGTCCCATCACCAATGGTGTACGTAAAGACTTCGTCCGGAGGGCTGAAAGCCCCTGGGTCCGGCGTGATGAACAGGCTCTGGCCATCCGCGGCAATCGTCACTTGAGCACGCGCCGGCTGGGTAACCGCCGTGATCGTCAGCACACCGGTCGCGCTGGGGAAG
>CAZSOG010000218.1:0-7293 GCA_964607555.1 uncultured Pirellulaceae bacterium
TACCGACAATCCAAGCATTGACAAACCAATAACCAAGAAAAGTGGCGCTGTCCAATTAAGATTAAGATTAAGATTAAGATTAAGAACCCAATATTCCTACTTTGGTTCCAGGCGATCATGCGTCAGCATTACTTGCCTGACGCGGCGGTTTTGAATGGCAGCGCCGCGCGCAGCAACGTGTACAGTGCGTCATAGCGTGCCATGGTCTCCGGCTCCGGCTCGACCAACCAATGGAAGCCCATCGCTCCATCATTGAACAGAGAGCCGAAGCCGACGGCGGTCACGGTACCCTTGCCAAAGGCAACGCGCGCGGCCGCCACCTTGCCATTCCAAGTCGCGAGCGACGTGCCCCCCGAGATTTCGCATGTCGACAGCGAAGGTACGGGTTTCTCCAGACCGGTGATCTCGAGCGGATGCTCCGCCGGTTCGAGGTCGAGGCGTCGCGAACTCATGCCGAACAGGAACAACAGGCTATCCGCTGTGGAGTTTTCAACATCCGGAGAATCGAAAACCAACAGGCGGCCACCCGCGCGCACCCAATCGACCAGCTGTTGGCGATACATGCGACTCGGCAGGTGAGTCGGACAGATGACAACCATACCGTCACCCGAGCAGGCGTCGAGTCCCGATTCGCGTGTCGTGTAGTCGCCGATGCGAGGTACCCATTGCTCCAGCAGTCCGTAACCATTCCCCTCCTTGTCATCCGCGAACGCGCCGGTGAATAGCGGCACATCAGACAGCGCGCGGTCGATGACGACATGGGGCAGCCGATTTCTTGTCGGCTCGGGATACGGCACCGCGTGATGCTCGGCCGACATGGTCGTCCACGTCGCGAGACTCCATGCCGTCATGCCGGTAGCGACCAGCAAGAGCCAGCTGCCACGCGTTGGCAACACGAGCCACACGCCGGTGCCGATCAATGCCAACGCGGTCGCACAAAGGAATCCAATCAAGGTAGCACGCAAGCCAAGCCGATCCCACGCACTGGTTCCATTCAGCCACTGGAGCATCCCCATCAACAACTCGCGTTTACCCGGCTGGTAAACGCAGAAATTCGAAAAGAGCGTCGAATCGGCGAACGCGGCGACACGGCCACGACCGTAGGTTGTGGCCCAGAGCTGGCACCAGGCGCCATACTGCATGTAGGTGCGATATTCGGCCTGGGGATGATAGTTCGACTCCTGATAGGCCGGCGGTAAATTATAGAGTCCCGTGTTGCGGATCACCATGCGTCCCAAGCCGTGGCCCGGGTCGATCGAACAGGAGACCGCGAACCGCATCGGCGGAACATGAAACAACATGGGATGCGCCACCCGCGGCGGCGCGTATGCCTGGGAGTAAGGTGAGCCGATCTTGAACAACAGGTCGTTGCGAAACGTGAACCCGAAATGCCGACTGATGTCGTTCAAGTAAGTATTCATGTTGAATACGTTCGTATGGTCACCGACCAGCAAGACGGAACCGCCACGCTGTACGAATCGGACGACCGCGGCAACTTCCTTTTCGGCGTATCGGGCGGTGGGAGTCTTGATGATCAGAATGTCACAGGCGTCAAGCGATTGGTCGTCGATCGAATCAGACTCCAGTAAACGTCCCATTTGATAAAACTGGTCGCAGTAGGCGTATGCCGCCGCATACGTGTACGAACCGGCTTCGCCGTACGTTGTCGTCGCGTACGGCTCGATCGTTGGTTCCCAAGTCGAATGACGCTCGACCACCAGCACGCGACCGGCTTTCGCGTGGCCGATCGGGGTCCATGACCACACGCCGCCTAGCATAAGCAGCGCGGACCCGACCAGGCTGGTTCCGAGAACCAGCCGGACGCGTCGTGCCGCGCGGGGAGATCGGTCGCGGGGTATTGCCCCGTCGACGGACGGTCCGCGCGGTTTTCGCAGCAGAAGCATGGCGGCCGCCATTGGCATGCTCAACAGACTGAAATGGAGCCAACTGTTGACCAGCACGCGGCCAACGTTCGGAAACAGAATCGGGTCAGCCAGCGTCGCCAGTTGGGACACGAACCCAATGATCAATGCTGCCCGCAACGGTGCCCAAATCAGGACAATCGCAAAGAGTACGAGAGCCTGTCTGCTCCACATCGAGATCGGCTGCCGGCCACGACCACGGCGGCAATGCCAAACGCAAGACAACGCCAGACCCCCCGCCAGAAAACAGACGGTTGCCGGATCGAACAACAGCTCCCATGTGGCCGCGAACCGGTCGGTTCCGTTCGTGGTCGCGACCGCCAACCACGAGCCGTCAACCGTGGCGTCCGCCCCGACCAGCCGGAGCGCCAATGCGAGAAAACCCGCCAACACTCCGGGAAGCTCGTGACCGCGTGCCGTGGCGATCTGGTACAGTTCGAGCAATGTGCCTTGGACAAAGAGGATCAGCCCCGCTGCCAACGCGCCGCGTCCCACTTGCCGACTCCAGCGGCGCGCGACGGGAAGCAGCGTGGCGCCGAGTCCGACGGCCAAGAGCATGGGAATAACCTTGTAGGGCCACGCCAGCCACCAAATCGGTATCAACAGCAGCAGCGTGGCGGCCATGCGCGGCCCCCGTGTGGGCAAGCGGAGCGTCACATCGCCAAGGAGATTGGCCGCGGCGATCACGAGGACGATCCAAACCACCAGATGAGCGGTTTGGAAATAGGCCATTCCAAACAACCAGCTTCCGGCGAGCAACGCGATTCCCAGCCAGCCACGCATCAGACGCCCCCTTCCGATTCGGAATCCGCGCCGTCCGGTGTTTCCGGCAAGTTTGGCGGCGGCGGGGACCACGCTTGCGTCTCCGTCAGGCGGCTGATCAACCAGTGCCAGAAGTCCGCATTGTCGTAACGCCCATCAAACGGTTCGCCGCCGGCGTACTCGAGGTTCTTATTGGCGGCGAAGTACGTGTCGCCAATCACCACGACCGCGCCACGTCCCACGCTTCGACTGACAACGACGGGTCGACCACGTGGGTCGGCGACCAAGACCTCAACATCGGCTCCCGTGAAGTGGATCGGCCAGGCCGCGAAGAACGCCACGTTAGCTTCGTAGGTAGTTCCGTCGGGACGTGTCCCACGATAGTATGGCAACAGCACGCGCCCCATGGGCTCCGGTTCCCGCCAATCACCTGTCGGCGGAACGGGAGTCGGCGGTATATCGATCCCGTAATCCGCCAACAAACGGTTCGTGGCCCGCGCGTCCTCGGCCCCCGCGATACAGATCATGACGCCACCCCGCGCCATGAAATCATGGATCATGGTACGCTCGCGTTGCGAAAAATCGCGACTCGGCGCGATCGAAATCAGCAACCCCGTTTGGTCCAGCTCGGCGGGACTCATGCGCGACATCATCAGGGGGAGATAGTCACCGCGCATCAGCGTCAACGCCATGCCATTGAGCGCGTCGAACCCCCAATCCTGCCAGCTGTGCCTGCCGAGGTGCGATGTATCAATATAGGCTAGCCGATTGCCGCGCGCCGGAATCTGCTCGTCAACGGCGATCCAATGGCCATTGGGGACGAGACGTGCCGCGCGCCGGTTGGCCCAACGGCACATGACCGTCATCATGATGAATATGAGCACGACGGTCGTGAACTGGCGTGGCCCCGTGGCGGTGAGCAACAGGCTCAGCAATAGAAGCCCGCCCACGATCGTCACGATTTGGCGCCACGCGCTTTGTGGCGTCGCGCGTCCATCGGCCAGGTATGCCAGCAAACCGCCCCCAAATGACCAGCCCCGTACGAGTGACTCGTTCGATAAAACACGGCTATCTCCCAAAACGACGACGCGTCCCTTGCCGACGCGCTGTTCGGCGACGAGTACCAAGTCACCCAATTGGTCCGTTGTCGCGAAATACTCCGTGGCGTCCCAGGCCGCGGCCTGCTGGGGAGCGCTCCAACCCCACCGTCCGACGACGATCGGGTGGGCGAACCAGCCGACTCCAATCGATGCCCCCGTATCGCCGAGAACAGGCATCATGCCCGGCGGCAGCGACGCCGACAGCGGATGCGCCAAACGGTGCGTCGAGAACTGCCAATTCCCCATCGCGGACGCGGCCGCATCACGATGCACGACCAGTGCCGTGGGTTGCAACAGCGTGTTGACAACGTCGGGACCAACGGGCCGTGGATAATACCCTTGCGTAGCAATCAACAACGCGCCACCGTCGCGGACGTACTGCCATACACGCGCGCGCATTCGGTCGTCGAGCGTGGTGTCCGGGTTCAGCACCAGGAGAACGTCGGCCGCGCGGAGGTCTTCCGGGGCAAGGTCCGGTGTCAAGAAAAACTGGCCGCCAAGGCTCTGCGACAGTACCGGAAGCAACCCAAACATACCGGCGGATTCCTGACCATACACACCGTAGCCAGGAACATTCCAATCCAATTCCCCCGGTTCGAATGCCGCGATCGTCTTGCCTTTCAGACTGAGTGGCATGGGACTGAGCGTCGCCGTGATTGGAACAATAACGGCAAGCAACATCGGCAGATAGGATGTCAACCATCGACGAGTCCGCGCGCGATCCGGTGTTAACAGAAGCCCAACCGGCAGGTCTGTTTGCGACGGCTTCCACGCACTCCACCTGGCCACGGCCACCGCGATCGCCACCTGGATCGCGACGCCGATCGTCGGCACGAACCAGGGCAGTACCCAATAGCCAACCTTGGACCATTGAAACGGTGGTGGCGTGTACGGATCACCAAATTCAGGCACTGTGATCGGTGGCAAGTGATGGACCCAAAAAGGTGTCATCGCCAGAACGATCAAGTAAACGGCGTGCCCCAATACCACGGTCCCGCCCGCCCAAAACAGAATGTCGCGCCAACGCCGCACCCGGATCGACAATGCGCCAAGGAACAGCAGCATCAGTGCGAGCAAGTCCATGCCGGCAAAAGTGGCGCCGGTGGCCGTGCGTTGGCCCGTCAAATGCGAGACGACCGTGGCCAGGCCTTGACCAACCGCGTTGCTCGCGTGCCAGCCGAAAGACGTCGATAATAGAATGCATCGATAGACCGCAAAACCAAAGATCGTCCAGGCCACCGTCCGTAGCAGTTGACGGTCCGCTCCGGAAACGCTTGCTGATAACATGACAAAGAGGATTGCAAACAACGCCAGACTGCCGGCCGTAATGCCAACCAACCAAGGTGAGCTGACGGTCAGTATGGCAACGCACGCCAGCCAAGTCGCGGCGGTCGTGACACGTGCACAAAGCATCGCCGCGAGCAGTGCCAGAGTCACCAGGCCGAATTGCAACATCGGCGTCGTCGGGCCCGTGGACCCGGCAACAAGCCACGTTGCCATTAGCCCCAGGCCGGCCGCCAGCGCGACGCCGCCCGATGCGCGGTTCAACTCGGTCTGTCCGACGAGATGTGTTTGCAACGCACTGAATCTCCCATGACACGAACGACGGTGCTGGATATGAGCCGCGGTAGCTGAAAAACACCTTGCCCCGGCGACGCTGTTGAAGCTTCGCACAAAGTACGCATACTCCAAGGTAATCAGCTCGCACCAAGAACCAAGTCCTAAATTGCAAAGCGCCCGCGCCGGACTAAGAGGCGGTCACAAAACTGACTCGGCCGGGCGTTCAGCCGCTGCTTCGACCGACTTGGAAAGTCCGTCGTAAGTGCTTGAAAAAGAGTCTTGGGCAGGTTCCCACGTGCGACATGGTCGCCAATAAAAACAGCCCAGATCGCGACCATGGCGACCTGGGCTGATTCGGCAACAGATCAGTCTCTCTTTGGCACTATCGCGACTGGCTCACAGAGCGTCCGCGGACACCCCATGGATCAGTCGTCGTCAGTTTCTTGCTCGCCAACGGCACGCCACTACTTCTTCGGGGCCGCGGGTGCTTTGGGAGCGGCGGGTTTCGCAGCCGGCGCTTTCGGAGCGGCAGGCTTCACGGCCGGCGCTTTCGGCGCTGGCGGAGCAGCAGCCTTCGGCGCGGGAGCCGCCGCCGGGGCACTCGTCGTGGCCGGAGCACACGTCGTTTTCGGAGCACACGTGGTCTTCGGAGCGCAGGTCGTCTTCGGAGCGCACGTGGTCTTCGGAGCGCAGGTCGTCTTCGGAGCACATGTGGTCTTCGGAGCGCAGGTCGTCTTCGGAGCACACTTCTTGGCACGACGACGGCCTAACAGGCGGCAACGTCGCGGTGCACATGACTTTGGCGCACAAGTCGTTTTTGGCGCACAAGTCGTCTTTGGCGCACACGTCGTTTTTGGAGCGCAGGTCGTCTTCGGCGCACACGTTGTAGCAGGCGCACAGCTCTTGGCGCGGCGGCTGAACAAACGGCAGCGGCGCGGCGCACAGGATTTCGGAGCACAGGTCGTAGCCGGTGCACAGGTGGTGGCCGGCGCACAAGTCGTTGCCGGCGCCCAAGCGACGGCGTTCGACGCTTGGGTTGACGGCCGATCGGCCGCCAATAGGAATGCAAGTCCGACGATGGATACCACGGTACCCATCAAGATCACTCGTCGTTTCATGGCTAGTTCAACCTCCAGGAGTTCGAGCGACAATCAAACACAACAAACAAAACGTAAAAAGATGATCCAGGCTTCGCCATTGCGCCAAGCCCTGTCTCGACTCAGCTGCCAGCTCTGTCTCAGCCGGCTACAGTCTCTTGGTGGCAGAATTCCTGGTGCCTTCGCGGAACAATCGAGTACCTCGTGACCGCCCTATTCCAGATGCCGGCATCCGATCTCGACCATCTCTCTGCGTGGAAATCGAGCAGCCTGACAGCTTCGGTGTGGGAATCGCCTGTTGCCTCCGGAATAAACCGCCCCGGGCAGTTAATCGCTATAATCGACAAACAAGCCGCTTCCATTGCGCATTGCCTAGATTACCAAATCCAAGCAGTTAGTAAACCCCCTCTTGTGTTGGGGGAGGTAATTTTGTCCATTTCTCGGCTGAGCTGCCCTACCTGGCGGAGTTGGACATCGCATATGCTCCGAACTGGGAATGTATACGCTCCGGGGTGCCCATCCGGTCGCCGCCGACTCAACGAACCTGCCACGGGCTTGCCAGGCTACGATGAATATGGCCTTCGGCCAAGACGCTTCGATAGATCCCGGCAAGGTTCCCATGGCTGACGGATCGCCAACGGCATAGAAACCGGACCACGTTCTTCGTTCTTCTGGCGTCAACCCCAATGTTTTAGCAGCCAAGAGTATGCGCTACATCTGGCCGCGCTTCTGCCCGTCGCTTGGAAAGATGCGCGCACGGTGCGCACATGCGGCAGCCTACGAATCTAACGTGGCGCTGCCTCCAACCAACTGACGGATCCCGGCTCGCTGGAACGTATGATTCTGCACGAC